>JBJTEQ010000309.1:0-4280 GCA_046092945.1 Kapaibacterium sp. (SeqCode) | reverse complement strand
GCCGGTGCCATCGAAGCGATCGCTACGGTGCTGGCCATCAAGAATGGTATTGCCCCGCCGACAATCAATCAGATCACACCTGATCCTGACTGCACGCTGGATTATGTGGCAAATGCGCCGCGTAAGCATCCGATTCGTGCTGCCATCAGCAACACCTTCGGATTTGGCGGACATAACGCCACCCTCTGCTTCAAGTCGTACAGCGAGTAAGAAGCCCCTTTCCGAAGTACTTGGTAGAGCACGCCCCGTGAAGGATATCGTTCGACAGCTCTACGCGAATCTCCTGAAGTTTGCCTCCACGAAGGGGGCGGCCAGCAACGCTGCGTTTAAGGAGATCTTCCCGTCGATGAATCTGCTCACCGACGAGCGCGTGCGCGAGCTTGAGGAAACCCTCGGCATCAGCATTCATATGCCATCGCTCTATGAGCAGGCACTCACGCATCGGTCGTATCTCCAGGTGGTCAATACGCCGGATCACCGCTCAAATGAGCGACTGGAGTTTCTCGGCGATGCGATCCTCGGCATGGTCACCGCAGAGTATCTCTTCTACAACAACCGCGAAGTGCTCGAGGGCGAGCTCACGAAAATGCGCTCGTGGATCGTGAATAAGAAGTCGCTGGCCGTCTGCGCCCGAGCATTGAAGCTCGAAGAGTATCTCTTTCTGAGCTACTCGGCAAGTCAGTCCCTGCAGCGAGGTAACGACGGCATGCTGGCCGATGCTTTGGAGTCGGTGATCGCGGCCATCTATCTCGATCGCGGCTTTGATGAAGTCCGTCGGTTCATCGTTGAACGTCTGCTGCCGATCATGATGCGCGAATCGCTGGTGCATGACACGAACTTTAAGAGCCTGCTGCTTGAAACCGTCCAAGGTAAGGGTCACGGGGCTCCTCGCTACGTTGTGGTAAAGGAAGAAGGACCCGACCACGAGAAGTTCTTCACCGTTGATGTGGTTGTTGATGATCGCGTTGTCGGCTCTGGATCGGGAAAAAACAAGAAAGAAGCCGAGCAGGCCGCCGCTGAAGCCGGTATGGCCTACATTGCATCGCTTAGGAGCTTGCGTCAGAAGAATGACAATGTTAACGCGGTGACTGATCCTGAGTAAAACGCTGCCGTATCACTGGGCTGAAACCATACAACGGACTCAGGGGTTATACCTCCACGTGAAACGCATGAAACATCTTCAACACGTACTCCTTGCAGGCCTGTTCTTGATCGGTTGCACCTCGGGTGCAATGGCTCAGCTCATCGGCGGCGGTACGGCATTCGGCAAGAACAAAAAACAGTACGAGAAATTCAACTGGAAGGTTATCCAGTCTACCAACTTCGACGTGTACTTTCACGGCAATGCCGTGCCCCTTGCCAACTTCATGGCGCGCGAAGCCGAACAGGCACTGCGGACGATACAGGATCAGCTGGACTTTACGATCAACAAGCGCATTGCGCTTATCCTGTATAATTCACACAATCAGTTCCAGCAGACGAATGTCATCAGTCAGTTCATGACTGAAGGTATCGGCGGCGTTACTGAACTTTACAAGAACCGCGTGGTTCTACCTTACGAGGGAGACCTTTCGAAGTTCAAGCATGTGATCCATCACGAGCTTGTGCATGCGGTGCTCAACGACATGCTCTACGGCGGCTCGATTCAGTCGCTCGTAAACAACCCGAATGCGGTGATGCTCCCTTTGTGGATGAACGAGGGGTTTGCCGAGTATTCCAGCGCTGGTGGCATGGATGTGAAGACCGATATGTTCATGCGAGATGTGGCGGTGAGCGAGTACCTCAGGGGGCTTGATCAGCTCAGTGGGTACTTTGCGTATCGCGGTGGACAGGCATTCTGGACCTATGTCGCCAACACCTACGGTAAAGGCAAGGTAGGGGAAGTCCTCAACCGTTTCCGTCAGCTGCGTGATGTTGAACGCACGTTCAAGGCCTCCTTCGGAATGTCGTACGAAGAGATGTCCGAGCAATGGTCCAAAGACACCAAGCGCGAGTACTTCCCGGATGTCGGACGCTTCGAGTACGTGGAAGACTTTGCCAAGAGACTAACGAATCATCGTAAGGAAGACAACTTTTACAACACGTCGCCGGCGATCTCTCCGGACGGCGAAAAGGTGGCGTTTCTCTCGGATCGTGGCGCAGGTACCTTTGGTCTGTATGTGATGGACCTCAAGACGAAGGAGCCCCGTGAGCTTGCCACCAGCGGACGCAGCACCGCATTCGAAGAGCTGAACTTTCTCACGCCCGGTATCTCGTGGAATCCTAAAGGCACAAAGCTGGCGGTTGGTGCGAAGGGGGCAGGACAGGATGTGATCTACCTTGTGGACGTTGCCTCGGGAGATTACGATGAGCTGGAGTTTGGTCTTCAGACGATAGGGGGCGTATCGTGGTCTCCCGATGGACGACGCATCGCCTTTGAGGCCGATACTGGAGGACGTCACGCAGATATCTATGTCTATGACTTTGGTAACCGCAAACTGACCAAGCTCACCAACGACGTGTTCACCGACGCAACACCAACGTGGTCGCCAGATAGTAAATACGTGTACTTCGTCTCCGATCGTGGCTCATATCTGCAGGCGCGCGATCTACCGAAGGACTTCAAGATCTGGAAGTACGACGTTGATTCGCGGGATGTGTATCGGGTGGACATTCAGTCGCTTGCTATCGAGCGACTGACCGAAGACCCGTCGATCGGCAAAACCTCCTTGGCCGTATCACCCGATGGATCGGCGCTGTTGTATGTGGCCGATTACAATGGCATAAGCAATCTGTGGAGACTCGACCTGAAGAGCCGCCGCAAAACGGCCCTGACGAACTCATTGCAGGAAGTATCGCAGATCTCGCTCTCACGTGATGGGACGAAGCTTCTGTTTGCCTCGCAGAACCGCGTTGGATACGACATCTTTCTCCTGAACTTTCCACTCGAACTCAAGCAGCGCGACTCTTTGCCGATGACGGTCTTCCGTCAGCAGGAGATGGCGCAGCGCAATACGGTCTCTCAGCTGGTGTCCAAGCCCCCTGTGGAGCAGGACACCATGACCTTCAGCTACGGAACGTTCGACGTGGATCTCTCAGAGCAGAAGTCCGCCCCACCAAATCCTGAAGCCGTGCAGTTCGAATCTGATCCTCTGCGCAAGCAGGATTCCGAGCGCGAGGATACTGTTGTTGCCAGAGACTACAAGACAACGTTCTCTGCAGACGTGGTCACAGGCAACGCCGGTTATTCAAACTTCTTTGGTGCAAATGGACAGATCCAGGCGTTGTTCTCCGACATGATGGGAGATCATGAGATTTATTTCCGCGGCAACATTTTTCTGGATCTCAATAACAGCAGTTTCTGGCTTTCGTACGGATATCTGCCCGACGTAATCGACCTTTACGCGGCAATCTTTCAGAATGCCGGTTTCACATTCCTCCCGGGCGATCCGTACACGTATCGTTTGCGGAGCTATGGAACCCAGCTGAACGCATCCTATCCGTTTTCGAGGTACACAAGGCTTGACCTCGGCGTGCAAGTTCTTGGCATGTCTCGCGAGAATATCGACGTGCCGCTGGAGCCATCACTCACTCGCTTTGTTACTGTGCCGTCGGTGTCGTTTGTTCTCGATGACGGCATATGGGGGATGTGGGCCCCCAAGAGTGGCACTCGTCTGAACCTCACGCTTGAGGCCTCACCGGCATGGGGCGAGTCGGGCATTGCATTCACGACGGCTCGCGTTGATGCGCGACGCTACATCCACCTGGGTGATGAGTACTCCGTCGCTATTCGCGGAACTGGGGGCTACAGCTCCGGTCGCAATCCTCAGAAATTCTTCATCGGTGGCACGGATAACTGGATCAACGGCTATCTCGGGGCCAACGGCTGGCCATTTGTAAACCCTGAAGATTTTGCCTTCACGCGTCCCGGGTGGCCCCTTCGCGGTTACGCCATCAACGAGCGGTATGGCACGCAGTTCTTTGTGACCAACATCGAGCTTCGCTTCCCGTTCCTGCTGGCGTTTCAGGCGGGCCCAATTCCATCGCTGTTTCAGGGAATGCAGGCACAAGTGTTCTTTGATGCCGGTGGAGCCTGGGATGCTGATGGTCTTGCCTGGTCAGAGCCCGGAGTTCTTGCCAGCAACCCAATCCTATCATCCGTGGGTGTTGGCACGCGCAACGCGGCCCTTGGCTTGCCATTACGCGTCGATGTTGCCTGGCGGATCCGTCCGGAAGGGGGCTTCTCAGCACCCCAAGGGATTGTCTCACTCGGCGTGGATGTTTGAGTACCCGGCGCGGCC
>JBJTEQ010000308.1:0-4015 GCA_046092945.1 Kapaibacterium sp. (SeqCode) | reverse complement strand
CATCTGCTTTTCGATCAGCCCCTGCAAGCTCAGCTGGTGTTGTTCCGGGTGCTTGCATCGCCCCCTGCCGACAGCTCCATACTCTCTCGAGCGTATCTCTTGCTTGGTGCATCAAATGTGATGGCGCAGCAGTGGGAAGATGCCAGCAACAACCTTACTCGGTGGGCAGACAGTAAGCCCAACAGCAGAGCTCTTCGAGACTCTGTAGCCACACTGCTCGCCGACACAGCGGATATCCCACACCGAAGTCCAACACTTGCCAAGGTGATGTCAGCCATCATTCCAGGAACGGGACAGCTGTATTGCGGAGAGTTCTGGGACGGACTCAACGCAATGGTCCTGAATGGAGCGCTGATCTGGAGCGGATATGCACAGATCACTGAGAAGCGATATCTCGCTGCCGCCCTCGTTGGAGTGCCACTCGTCGGACGCTACTACATGGGAAACTTGGACCACGCTGAACGGTACGCCAACGAATTCAACGACCGCGCTCGCCGTGCCTATGCAGCACTAACAATCCGACGTCTCGCAAACTTCGACGATTGATCATCGCATGCGTAGGGTCGCAGCATGCTGCGACCCTCCCTTCGGATGGGGGCGGCCATTCCTTCGCGAATAGAATCCTTGAAACGTATGGTCGCAGCGTGCTGCGACCCTCCCTTCGGATGGGGGCGGCCATTCCTTCGCGAATAGAATCCTTGAAACGTATGGTCGCAGCATGCTGCGACCCTCCCTTCGGATGAGGGCGACCCTACTGCTTCATGAAACTGCATACTTCGCTTCCACGGCGAACGAAGTATGTGCCTGCGGGAAGATCGGCAGTGCTGAGGCTGACAAGGGGCTTTCCGGCGATGTCGGCAACACGCCGTACAACAGTACCGCGGATGTCCATGATATGCAACTCATCAGGCGTCGAGTTCTCCGAGGTGATGGTTACGCCATCATAAACGGGGTTAGGATACGCTACCATCGTCGGAGATTCTGCTTCTTGCACAACCGACGTCGTGGTGTCCTTGCGGATCATGAATGCTCGCCAGTCGCTCCACTCGCCCCATCCTGAAAGATTCTTTGCCTGTGCGCGCCAGCGGTGCCATGTGTTGAATGGCAACGTTCCAAGCGTTGTCTGACGAATCGTCAGCAGGGAATCGGATGAAATGAGCTCCTTATCGCGGTAGATCTCAATTCGATACGACGTAACATCTGTCTCGGGCGTTGTCCATGAGAGATTGATCACACCGCTATCAAGTCGCGCACTGTCCGCCGGCGTCACAAGGCGTACCTTCGTTGGGATCGGTAGATACCGGAACTGTCGGGTTGTGCTCCATGGTCCCCATCCCGAAAGGTTATGAGCACGTACGCGCCAACGGATCGTTGAACGTCCGGCCAGACTTCGTACAACAGCCGACGTGTCCTTCAGAAGAGAATCGCTTAGCGTTGTCGTACCGTTGCTGGTCACTTCGAGGTGGTACCGATCAATGAAAGGCGCGGACTTCTTCCACGTGAGCGATGCAGAATCGACGGAAATCAGCGCCGAGTCTGCAAGGGAGACCAATTGTACCTGATCTGGATACGGCACCGTCATGAAGGTCCACATCGGACTCCACTCGCCCCATCCCGAAATGTTCCGTGCTACGACGCGCCACATGTAGATACGTGCCGGCTGAAATGTCGCAGAGTACGTGGTGTCTGCAACCACCGTATCGATCACGGCAACACCAGTCGGTGTGGTGATGACAAGTCGATACTGCGTCACATCGGGCTGACTCTTCCGCCAGCGGAATGTGGCAGCATTGCTCGTTAGCTGCTCGTTCGTAGCCGGCGCTACTTGGATCACCTGATCCGGGAATGGCACGGTGCGCATTATGCGCAGATCGCTCCACTCGCCCCAACCAACCGTGTTTCGTGCACGCACCCGCCACCAGATCTGACGTGCCGGTGCAAGGTTCTTCACGATGCACGATGTGTCCTTTAGAGCTGTGTCGGAATACACTACCGTTCCGTTGCGAACCAGTTCAACATGATACGCCGTCACCGACGGCTTCGATGCGAACCATCGAAGGTTAGCTTCGTTAAGACGTAGCTGCTCATTGGCCGTCGGCGCTGAGAGAAGAACTTTGTCGGGAACAGGCGGTGGTGGTGCGGATGCGAAGAGTGATTCATACACATCGGCGTAATCATAGCGACCCCTGTTCAGCGTTGTTGCATCCCAGTTGATGGACCACGTCATCATGCCGCGCAGGTCTGAATAGCCCCCTGACTGAGCAAGAGTATATGTTCCGGGTTTGGGACCCTTACCGAGCAGGTACTTCACGGCACTGCTGATTGTTACAGAATCAACGTATCCGCCGCCGGCAGCATTCACACTTGCGGGCAGTCCAACGGCTACCTTAGAGGCAGCAATCCCGGCGAAGTTTCCGCCCTGAGTGGTAAAGCCCTTGATCACCGCCTCGGTCATGGCCACGATAAAGTCGGCCGTGCCCTGGGTGTAGATGTTCTTATCAATCCCGTACATCGTTCCGCTGTTGTAGAGCTGCACGTGGATGAGATCGAGCGAATCACGGAGCGCGTCAACTATGGGAAGGTAGCCGCCCCAGATGTTACCGTATCCCGACTGACCCCCTTGGATGTAAGCGGTCTCCGGCGCAAAGGTCAACAGCATCTTGCGTCCGAAGTCCGTGCGATACTGCACCATGATCGACTTGATCGCCGCAATAAGATTGATCTGCGCCACCGCCAGAGGATTCGCAATCGTACCACCATTTACGAGAATAGAAGCACCCGATTCGATATCGATATCCATACCATCAAACCCGTAGGTCTTCAGCAGGTTCGACATCGTTGTTACAAACGCGTCGCGGTTGGCCGTCGTCGTCAGATCGATCGTTGCTGTTGCGCCCCCTACACTTAGGAGCACTTTCTTCCCAGTTGCCTGCACCCGCTGAATACGCGTAATGAAGTCCTGGTTTGTTCCCCGGTCCGGAACAAAGGTCATCCGCATGTCCGTATTGGACGTTGGTATGGCAAACGCCACCGTGATGACGTTGTACCGACTTTCAACCGAATCTATCCACCGGTACGGTGCATTGCCGTCGTTCCAGTTGTGCCAGTACCCCACTAGCGCCGGGTTCGGCATCTGAGCATAAAGGAAGGGGGCGGCATATGCCATGAGAAATGCCGCAACAAGAAGTATGGAACGTAGCATGCGCGGAAATTACCGGATTCTTCCCCAAGCGAGACTGCTACCGGACGAGACTGCAACCGGGCGAGACTGCAACCGGCGAGGCTGCTACGGGCGAGACTGCGACCGGGCGAGACTGCGTCTCGCCCCTACATGTCATTCCGTAATTCCGTAATTCAGTAACTCATCTCCATCCTCCTCCCAGCGCTCGATACAGCTCGATGGATGCTTTGAGCTGCTCGACCTTTGTATCGATGAGCTCCATCTTTGCTTCGAGAGCATCGCGCTGCGTGAGGAGCACCTCCATGTAGTCGGCACGAGCCGAGGTGAACAGTGTACCGGCAATGTCCACGCTTTCGGTAAGGGCCGCAACTTGACGTGTCTTCAAAGAAAGACTATTCTGAAGATTCGATACCTTGGCGATGCGGTTAGCGACTTCGATGTACGACGTCAGCAGGGTGCGTTCGTAGTTGTACGCTGCCTGAATCTGCTTGGCGTTCGACGTGTTGAGAGCGGCCGTGATACCTCGGCGGTTGATGACCGGCGTGAGAAGTTCTCCAGCCAGGTTGTACATCATCGACTCTGGCGTGGTGAACAGAAACTGCGGATTGAAGGCCTGATATCCGATGCCTCCAAGAATCGACAGTGATGGATAGAAGCGAGCACGAGCCACGTCAATATCGAGCTCGGCTGCCTTGAGTTCCTGTTCCGATTGACGAACGTCCGGACGATTCAGAAGAAGTTGCGAAGGAACGCCGGTCTTCACCGAATCGAGGTTGATTGCAAAGAACCCGCTCGACGCGCGTTCAATGCGCTGAGGATAGCGTCCGACAAGAA
>JBJTEQ010000307.1:0-2244 GCA_046092945.1 Kapaibacterium sp. (SeqCode) | reverse complement strand
AACGTCCACGGCGAGGAAACGCGCCGACCCAACAATAAGCTGGGCGATCGGGAAGGCGATCAATGCTCCGATCACGCAGAGCATGGCGGACTCGATCAGAAACTGCATCAGGATCGAACTGCGTCGCGCCCCAATGGCCTTGCGTACACCGATCTCCTTAGTGCGCTCTGTTACCGATACGTACATGATGTTCATGATGCCGATCGAACCCACCACGAAGGCAAGAATGGTCAGCCCCATGCCAACAACCCAGATGCCCACGCGGATGTTCTTCGCCTGCTCGTCGAAGGCCTGCATTTCGTTGATGGAAAAGTCGTTTTGGGCTCCGGGAGCGACGTTGCGGATCGACCGCATGTGACCGATCGCTTCGGCGCGCACGACGTCGAGCATCTTTTCACTACCAGTCTTAAGGCCGATCGAAACGCTACGCTCGAACATGCCGATGGTTCCCCGGAACGACTGCAATGGAATGAAGACCTGATTGTCGATGAAGTCCATGAACAGAAAGCCCCGTTTCTCAATCACACCGATGATGCGAAAGGGAGCACCGGAGATCTTCAGGGTCTGCCCCAGCGGATCCTCACTCGCAAAGAGACTCTTGGCAACACCGTAGCCGATGACGACAACGTTCTCGCTCCGCAGATCTTCAGCCGCCGTGAAGAAGCGTCCGGACGTAAGCTCGGAAGCAGATGTGTTGCCGTAATCCGTTGTGGTACCGCTGACGCTGCAGCGTAGACTCGTATTGCCACGAACCACCGAACCGCCCCACGTGCGGGCAATCGGGATAACGTATTCGGCTGACTCCATACGCTGACTCAGCATATCGGCATGCTGCAGTGTAATGTCCTTTCGAGACTCAAGGGAACGCCAGTTCCCACGTCCGGTCCAGTCCCACTTGTCGATATAGAGCATGTCCTTGCCGATGATCGAGATCGTCTGTTCCCACACGGCATCAAGTCCGCCAATGGTCCAGCCCATTACCACCACAAGCACAACGCCCACAACCACGCCCGACGTTGTAAGGATCGACCTCAAGAGGTTCATGCGCAGCGACTCAACGGCGATGCGGACGGATTCGGCGATCTCGGAGCTTCTACGCATCAGGATTTATCGTGTCAGATTCAATACGACCGTCACGCAGACGGATGCTGCGCTTCGCATGGCGGGCTACGTCTTCTTCGTGTGTAACGAGGATGACGGTGTTGCCTGCCTCCCAGAGACTGCGGAACAGTGCCATGATATCATGGCCCGTCTTCGTGTCGAGATTGCCTGTAGGCTCGTCGGCAAGGATGATGGAAGGGGCGGTAACAATCGCCCGTGCAATGGCTACGCGCTGACGTTGGCCCCCTGAGAGCTCTTTGGGTCGGTGCGTCATGCGATCGGCAAGGTTCACCTTTTCAAGGGCATTTGTTGCCCGGTCGTTGCGTTCGGTTTTGCTCACGCCGCTATAGACCAGTGGCAGCTCTACGTTCTGCAGTGCCGTTGCACGCGGCAGCAGGTTAAAGGTCTGAAAGACAAATCCGATCTCGCGGTTACGGATCTCGGCAAGGTCATCGTCAGTCATCTCGCGGACGTTCTCGCCGTTAAACAGGTAGGTGCCGGAGCTTGGTGTGTCAAGGCAGCCGAGCATGTTCATGAGCGTTGACTTACCCGATCCACTTGGCCCCATGATCGCCACGTACTCGTTTGTACCGATCGTTAGCGATACATCACGCAGAGCATAGACTTCCTCGTCGCCCATTTCATAGCGCTTTACGAGGTTGGAGATCTCGATAATGGGGCGACTCATTGCGCCTGCCTCATTTCGCGATAGCGTTCTTTGCGTTGCGCTGCGTCTTCGACAGCAACCTTGGCGCCCGGCTTCAGCACTTTACTGATGGCCTCATAGGGTCCGCTTACAACGCGCTCACCGGGGCGGATGCCATTGGTGATCTCGATGTAGCCTTCGTCGCTGATACCGGTGGTGACGGCGCGGGCCGTAACCTTTGCGCCATCGGTGACCCACACAATGCTTTGCGGACGCTTGCTGCGGGCTCCTTCGGCCTTGCGCTCTGTCTTGCGGTAGTCCTCGTCCTTCGTCTGTGCTTCAACATCCTGCATGATCGTCACGGACTGGATCGGTACGGCAAGGACGTTTGGCTTTGTCTCTGTTTCAATATCGACCGAGCACGACATACCCGGACGCATGCGGCCCTCGGGATCAATGATGCGGATGCGGACCTGGAAGTTCACAACCTCTTCCTG
>JBJTEQ010000306.1:0-2960 GCA_046092945.1 Kapaibacterium sp. (SeqCode) | reverse complement strand
CAACAGGCCGAGCGTGCATTGCCGTTTCTCGAGCGGGCAATCGAGCTTGACTCATTAGCCCCTTCGGCATACCTGCTTCGAACAGCCGCATTGCAAGACAGGGGGCGAACCGAAGAAGCTCGCGCCGTGGCGAGCGAATACGCTCGGCGTGCTCCGAACGACGCAATGGCATGGTACAACCTTGGATTGCTCCAGATCGAATCACAACAACTCGACTCCTCCTTGAAGTCGCTGCGTCGTGCACTGTCGATAAAGCCCAACTATCCGGAAGCGCACTATAATCTCGGCCGCGTTTATGATGTGCTCGGGTTTTCGGAAGATGCCATCCAGGCCTATCGTCGATGCGCAACTACATCGGCTGCCTTTGCTGCCGACTCCTACCACGCACTTGCACTGCTCTACCGCAAACTCGGCAGCTTTGACGAGGCAATGCGCGCCCATGGCCAGGCCATCGCTATCAACGACTCAGCAGCTGTGTACCATGCTGAGCGTCTTCGAACCTGCGTTGATGCGGAGCGATGCGCCGACGCTACACCGTTTATTGATCGCGATGTCAAGAAGTTTCCGGAAAATTCCACTGTGCTGTTTCTAGCCGCTCGGTGCTATCTGCGAAACAACAAACGTGACCAGGCAGAGCTGATACTTCCGGTCCTCGAGCGAATTGATCCTGCTCTTGCCGGCCAGCTGAAAACAGCAATGAGGATGTAACATGAAATTGAACCTCCGTATGATTGCTTCTGCGCTTGTGATGCTGAGCTGCCTTGACGTCCATGCCGCCTTAGCACTCTCGGACACGGTTCACCTCACCTCGCAGCAACGATTCCGACGCGGCGTGGATACAGCGCTGTCACTTCTTGGGATGCGCCCTGCCGATCTCTCGATGCCACCGGACATGCTGGACCGAGATTCTCACCGGACGCTGTTTCATGATACTCTCTTTGTCGATCCGCTCAGAACTGCCAACTGGACCGACGACGTGGCAACGGACGTGATCTCCAGAGAGGATCTCGCCCTGCGAACAGCATTCTTCGCTCTTGGCAGCGCAGTCTGGCCTGCCAGCGATTACCCTTCGGTGATGCCTCGACACTACCGTGCCTACGCTGATTCGATACAGCGCCAGCTGCAGAAAACAAGTCCCGCGGCAAAGAGGTTGTTCGCTCGCTTCATTGAATCAATGTCGATGGCCGGGGCTATGACCGAGATTCTACGAGCTGTTGTTCTTCAGAGGCAGAACGGACGTGACGGTCATTTGCTGCTGCGTCAGCTCGATTCGATTTGGACACCATCGACAGAAGACGAAAAGCTTTCGCTCTGGAAAGTTCATGAGAATGAACGACATGGCGAAGAGGTCACCAGTTCGGTCAGTAGGTTCGTCGAGGTAGTGCCAAGCGCCGAGCGTTTGTGCAGTATCGGCATGGATCTTTACCTCGACTGCCGCACACAGATGCTCGCCACTTTGAAGCAATATCCATCCCTCAAGGATTCGGTGCGAAGTGTGGTGATTTCTACTCCTGCCGGACGCATTGCCATTGGTGGCAAGGGAAATGACGTTTATTCAGGTGCCTATGCACTGATTATCGACGTCGGCGGAAATGATACGTATGATCTCGTGGAGTCTGACGCAACGATGACGCAGATCATCATCGACATGGATGGTGATGACGTCTATCGAGGGCAGGATCATACACTCGGCTCGGGACATCTGGGCATAGGCATCCTGATCGACCGTGCCGGCGATGATCAATACACGGCGCGTGACTTTGCACTAGGGTCAGGCACATACGGCTTCGGCATCCTGCATGACATGGCCGGCAATGATGTCTACCGAAGCCGATCCAACTCTCAGGGGGCTGGCATTGTTGGTATGGGGTTCTTGCTTGACGACTCCGGTCACGACCTCTACGTCTGCGCATCGCAGTCACAGGCCTTCGGTGCAACGCGCGGCGTTGGGATTCTGAGCGACAACGCGGGCAATGACCGATACATCGCCGTGAGCCCCTTTGCTGATGTCCTGCGCTATGATGATCACCAGGTGTCCTTTGCGCAAGGGGCAGCCCTGGGCTCGCGTCCTGTAATGTCCGGTGGCGTCGGAATTCTCATCGATGCATCTGGCAACGACCTCTACTCATGCGATATCTATGGTCAGGGTACCGGATACTGGTTCGGCCTTGGGGCTCTCATTGATCGTGCCGGTGATGACCGCTACGACGCCTATCAGTATGCGCAGGGCTCTGGCGTGCACTTTGCCGTTGGACTTCTCAGCGACTTCAGCGGTGAAGATGTCTATCGCTCACACGGTGTATCGCAGGGATGTGGGCACGACATCGCCACAGGCATTCTACGAGATCATGCCGGTAACGATACGTATATGTGCGAAAGTCTCTCCCTCGGCGCCGGTAATGCCAACGCAGTATCGATCCTCTTCGATGAACGGGGCGATGACAGCTACAGCGCAATGAATGATGGCAACACGATCGGGTACTCGGACATGCGCCGAGGGTATGGCATGTTGGGCCTGTTCATCGATGGCGCCGGACGCGATCGATACGGAGATACTGGGCAGAACGATACGTCGATAGTGCGCTCAACGTACGGCATTCTCCTCGACGCTCAATTGAACACGACAACCTCCCCTGCTGCGGCTGGAGCATTATCGCCTTCACAATCCCTCGGTCTCACTTCAAGCGTCGACTCCCTCTTCATCCAGGCCTCCGCATCGCATCTGCGGTTTCAGGCAGATGTGGCACCTGCGCGCAAAGAGCTTGGACGTCGCGGGGATGAGGCGCTGGCTTTCTTTGAAACAAGGATGGCTACGCAGATGCCCCGCGAACGTCTGACCCTCGAGACCGTGCTGCCGGATCTTTACGCTACTCACAGGGATTCGACACGTTCTATGCTGGAGCGATCACTTCGATCGCGCGACAACGCCACGATGTCCATGGCGGCAACGGTCATCGGCA
>JBJTEQ010000305.1:0-5143 GCA_046092945.1 Kapaibacterium sp. (SeqCode) | reverse complement strand
CTGTAGAGCCACCAGAGATAATCCTTCAGGCGCGCCTGCTTCAGCAGCCACGCATTCCAGCGGAGCACATCGTTGGTATAGGTTGAGTCGTAGCCAGCACTGATCCATCCGCGCAGGAAGCGGTAGCGGAGGTCTATGAGCTGCTCAATGCTGAGTCGGCTGACAATGGTATCGGACTTAAACATCGTCTGCGCCGAAGTAGCGACGGTGAACTCAAATGCCTCGGGAAATGACATCATGCCGCCTCCCCGCTTATCAGGAGCTTCGAGTGTTTCGTCCGAGCAGAATCTCATGGGATCCGTCGAATCGCCAATCCGCATCGAGAGATTCCACATGTCATAGACCAGCTTAGAGATCTCCTTCGTTCGTGCGGAGCTGCGCTCAAGATTCAGAAACAGTTCGCCGTAAAACGCCGACCAGATCCGCTCACGGGTCTCCGAATAGGACTTTGCCAGCCAGTAATAACTCGTTGCGAACATGGGTTCGCTCCGCGTGCCCCTTAGCCACCAGCTGTTTGCTTCGGCGCGGTTATTGTTCCGGTAGCAGAGCTGTCCGATCTCGAAATGCAGTCGACCTGATCCCGGATATCGCTGTATGCCCTCCTCATAATGGAAGCGTGCCTTGGCGGTATCCTGCAGCACATCGTAGCAGTTGCCAAGCAGCTGATACCCGCGATCGAGTAGCATCGTATCTCGATAGATCGGTAACAGCACATCGATGGCTTCCATTTGCCTTTCGGCCATAACAAGAGTTACTGACTTCTCATACAGAAACGGCACATATCCGGGAACTTCCAGCAGTGCTTTATTCCAGAGGTCAAGTGCCGACTGCGGAAGATTTGCATCCATGGCCCTGATCGCCTCGCGGGAAAGTGAGTCCGCCCGACGAAACTGCGCACTCAGTTGGACCACGTGGCAAGGGGCAAGCAGAATGCTCACCACGGCAATAAGGACGATTCGATAACTAAGCATAGGGTGCAAAATGTGAAACTTGACCGAAACGCTCCTGCGCCGTCACAATAGGTTATGACCCTTGAGCGTCCCTTTCTCTGGCAACGTATCCTCCACCAACAATCATTTCCATGCGCCTGGATACTTCGGTTACAACCATCTGTTTCACTTCTCTACAGACCGGAGGGTATCATGCGTTCATTCATTGGTGGAATCATCGGGCTTGCATTGGCCACAAGCGGAGTTCTTGCCCAAACGACGGCACCTGTCGGACAACAGAACTCTGAGAACACACTCGTCGGACCATCCGCACGGCCTGCTCAGTGGGAATCCAAACTGACACGTGCTCTCGGCATCATCGTCGATTCATCAGATGCCGGCATCGTGATCACGGAAGTGTCGGCTACGATGCCAGCGTACGAAGCAGGTCTGTGCCGTGGAGATATTCTCCTATCGATAGACCGACATCCAATCTCCACAGTTGCCCAGGCAACAGCACTCACGCGTAATCTCGCCTCTGCCTATGTCATGGTCGACCTGCAACGCCGGGACATGCGCATCAGCCGTCGCGTCTATGTGGCCGACGGACGCCGTGAAACGATCGGCACTGCCCGCGACGGCCGCGCTGCTGCTATTTCTCTGCGGCAGGTATCAACCGCCACCATCGAGGAGGTTGAGGCCTTCGCTAACAATGTTGGGCAACGAGTAACGGATACCATCATTATTGACCTTCGATGCAACCCCGAAGGTTCTCAACTGCTCTCACGTGACGTTGCACAGCGAATAGCTCGCCTCGGATCTCTTCCAAATCAGCAGAGCGGTAGCGGATGTCAGCTCATCGTGCTTACGGCTCAGATGCCCGGTGAGATCTCACGCATCATGACGTCGATCCTCGCTGATGAAGGTCTGGCCGAAGTCGTCACGGAAGTAGCGGCATCGATGATCAGCCGCGACATTGGACAAACAGCCGTTGCCGGTCCGGCAGCATTCACCAAACGCGAAGTGGTGCGCACATCGGCAATAGCTCAGGCTCCGGTTTACTGGAGCATGGCTCAGTTTCGTGAGCGCTATCCGCAGCCACAACGTCAGGCAATGCTTCATCCGATGATGGCTGCCATGCCAGCTGCTGCGCCCCTTGCGTGGGGTGCTAATGGTCAGGCATGGGATGCGCTCGAGAGCGTGCGCACGATGTAAGCCCCTTTTCTGATTGAGCGATAAATCATCAACTTGCCACTTATGATGATCTATCGTCGCACAGCACTCATTCTCGCATGGCTTCTCCATGCAGCTCCTTCTGCTTTGTCGACGGTGCCGACTGGTGACCAGAGTCTCTTCTGGCGTATCACGGCACCGTCTGGCGTTGTGAGCCACATCTTCGGCACGATCCACCTTGCCGATACGACCGTTTTCCATCAACGTGATACGGTACTTCAGGTGCTTGATGCCTCATCCGCATTTGCCGCTGAGCTGAACCTCGATTCGGCCTTCTCCCAGATGAAGCCGCAGGTGCTGATGCTGACCTCAGGGACGCTCTATGACATCTACGATTCCAGCTCCGTGCAGATGCTCTGTGCCGAGCTGGAAAAGGTGAATCCACTCTTTGGCAGGGCATGCCCGCGCATGAAGCCCGGCGCGATCATGATGCTTGCATCGATGTCGGCAGTTGAGCGCACAGCCCCCTCATCGATCGATGAGTTTTTGTGGGCCCGTGCAAAGAAGAACAAGACTATTCGTCGGGGCCTGGAGACGTTTGCTGAGCAGATCGACCTGATCGATTCGATGCCGCCAGCAATGGTCCTCAAACAGATTCGACGTCTTGATTCGGCGAAGATCGAAACAGAAAAACTCCGTGACCATTACGCACGTGAGGAGCTCGATTCGCTGCAGACCGGTGAGGATGATGACGTCTACACGCCAGAGCTGATGGCTACGCTGAACGACCGCCGCAACGTGCGCATGGCAGAACGAATGATACCGATGCTGCAGACCGGCAATTCCTTTGTCGCCATTGGTGCACTGCACCTGACCGGTCCGAAGAGCGTGATCTCTCTGCTTCGTGAGCGAGGCTACACGGTTGAGCCCGTCATCGGCGGTAACCGCGTTGACTGGCTGAAATGGGGCTCAACAGAGAAACGACGATAAACATCCATAGCAATACGGTAGAGATTGCACTGCGCCGCAATGGTGTCCTCAATGGGGTTTGCATAGCCCCCTCCAAGAGCAAGCATTACCGGCACTTGGCGCCTGCGGAAGGTCTCCATGACAAGACGATCGCGGCGTGCGAGCCCCTCGAAGGAAAGCGACAATCTGCCCAGCGCATCGGACTCCAGTGGATCGACGCCGCACTGATAGAACACGAGGTCCGGCATAAAGTTTACGATGGGCTCGAGTTCCTTCTCCACAACGGAAAGGAATTCGTCATCGCCGGTACCATCCGACAGGTCAACATCAACCGTTGATGGCACCTTGCGGAAGGGATAATTCTTTGCTCCGTGCACCGACAGGATGTACACATCGCTACGTCCGCCAAGGACGTCGCTGTTGCCATTCCCCTGGTGCACATCAAGGTCAACGATGGCAACGCGCCGAACACGACCTTCCTGCATGAGCTTGAGTGTTGCCACGGCAATGTCGTTGAAGACGCAAAAGCCCTCTCCGGCATCACGCATGGCGTGATGCGTGCCCCCTGCCAGATTTCCGGAGAGTCCGTCCTCGAGTGCCGCGCGGGCCGAGGCAAGACACCCTCCGACGGTGGCCAGGGATCGATCGACCAGACCCTGACTCCATGGAAAGCCAATACGGCGTTGCTCAAGTCGTTCAAGAGTGCCCGTCATTACTCCATCAACATAGCGCTGCGTATGGGCTAGCAGCACATCCTCGCGCGAGGCAAGCTCCGGCGCATGCAGCTGCGAGGTGTCGATGATCCCCTGCTCGACCAGTGCCTGACGCAGCATGCGGTACTTGTGCATTGGAAAGCGATGACCCTCGGGCAGATCAATGGTGTAGTGGTCGGAATAGAAAACGCGCATTGCAAGCTGCGGTGATGCTTAGTTCGGAGAGAAGTCGATGGGAATGGTAACCCACATCGTTGTGGGAACTCCGCGGTAGACTCCGGGCTTGAAGCGAAGTGACTTCACGGCGCGCGCGGCGGCAAGGTCAAAGAGATCATTGTTCGACTCAAGGATCACGAGGTCATCGACGAATCCTTCGGTGTTGACAAGCGCAGTGAGCACAACGCTGCCCTTGATCCCGCGTCCGCGCGCAGCTGCAGGATACATCACATACGAGCCCAGCGTATCAACGTTGTAGGTCGGCTCCTGGTAAGCAACGGTGAATCCGTTCACCCCCGGACGCTTCTTTCCTCCGAGAGTGTCGGACGTGCTGATTCCCTTGCGGAACCATGGACTCGTGGATACCAGCCGAGAGTAGGGACTGCCAAGAAGTTTGGACTTTTCGCGCACCGCCTGACGTAGCGGGAGCACTCGCATCGCAACGGCGAAGGTGTCCACCGACATCGGATTGAACGGCACCAGCCACTCGGCAATGGAATCGAGCGTTGCCTGCAGAACCTTCGGACGTGATGCCGCAATGACTGACGTCGCGTTCTTTCGCAGAAACACCATCGACAGATCTGTCGCACGCATCATCGATGCCGGGAACGTTCCCGGAAAGTCCGTGATAAATCGCACGAGCTTTACGTCAGGATTTGCCGACCGGGCATAGACGAGATAGGGTTCGTCAGGGGGCGATGCTGCCATCGCGGCAACGACCCCGATGAAAGCCATAATCACCGCCGAAGCAGATGCGCCGATCAGTCGACCAGCGGACATGCCACCAGTGCCCCGGAGTTCTTCAGCGCAAGAGCTGGGACGGCAGCGGCACAGTCTGGCGTGGCCATCGGACACCGCGTGCGGAAGCCGCACCCGCTTGGCTTGTTCAGCGGCGTTGGAATGTCGCCCTGCAGCACAATGCGCTTCTTGTCACGTCGCGTTGGGTCCGGCTCCGGCACGGCGGAGATAAGAGCACGCGAGTACGGATGCGTCGGATCGAAATACACATTGTCGGCCGAACCGATCTCGACCATGCTGCCGAGATACATCACGGCAATACGCTGCGAGATGTGATAGACCACCGAAAGGTCGTGAGCGATAAACAGGTAGGACATGCCGAACTCTTTCTGCAGGTCCTCCATG
>JBJTEQ010000304.1:0-2534 GCA_046092945.1 Kapaibacterium sp. (SeqCode) | reverse complement strand
CAGCTTGGCCACCTGCGTTGAGGCAAAGACATCGCGTATGAGATCAAAGACCTTGATGTACGTTGCCGGCGTTGAGCGCGAGGATCGTCCGATCGGCGTCTGGTACACCATCTCAACACCGGAGATATGTTCAAGACCATCGATCCGTGTGTGTGATCCAACCTCCCCGCCATAGGCACCGAAGGCCCGTGCAATGGCTCCGTAGATGACGCCATGCACAAGTGAGCTCTTGCCTGAACCCGATACTCCGGTGACGGTAGTCATGGTTCCCAGTGGAATGCTGACCTTATCACCCTTGAGGTTGTGGTGCACACCGCCGATCACGTCGATAGACTTTCCTATGCCGCGTCGGAACTCAGACTTGGGTGCAATGGACTTCTCGCTCCGCAGATACTGCGATGTGAGCGATTGGCCCGTTGAGATCATGGAATCAAGCGATCCGCTGAAGGCAATCTCTCCACCAAGCTCTCCGGCAAGGGGGCCAACATCGATCACATGATCTGCCGTGCGGATGACGTCGAGGTCGTGTTCCACAACCAGGACGGTGTTGCCCAGTCCCTTGAGTCGACGCAGAATACCGAGAAGTCGGCCGGTGTCACGAGGATGAAGGCCAATGCTTGGCTCGTCCAGCACATACAGCGTACCAACGAGTGCACTGCCAAGGGACGATGCAAGATTGATGCGCTGGGACTCGCCCCCTGAGAGCGTGTGCGAGAGTCGATCCAGTGTTAGGTACTCAAGTCCGATCTCGCACAGCAGACCAAGACGTCGACGGATCTCAAGGAGCACCTGACCGGCGATGATCGACTCGTGGTCGTTCAGGGTGAGCTGGTCAAAGTGCTGTTGAGCCTGCTCAAGCGTCATTGCCACAACCGACGGCAGACGAACCCCACCGACGAAGACCTGACGTGCCGCCGTGCGCAGGCGCGAGCCGTTGCACTGCGAGCAGACGGTAAAGCCACGATAGCGCGAGAGCATCACGCGGTAATGCGTCTTGTAGCTCTTCTCTTCCAGCATCTGGAAGAATCCGTCGATGCCAATGTAGCGTCCAAAGCCCTTGCGAACTAATGACAACTGTTCTTCCGTGAGCGCCGTGATCGGCCGGTCGACCGGTACACCAAAGGCGCCTGCTTCATTGATGAGCGCCTTGAGATGGACGCCAAATGCCTCGCCACGAAACGGATGAATTGCACCCCGCCGAAGCGAGAGACTGGTATCGGGAATGACCATGTTCTGGTCAGTGCCGACGCTTCGGCCAAAGCCCTGACATTTCGGGCAGGCACCGAATGGACTGTTGAAGGAGAAGAGACGGGGTTCCGGTTCGACGTACATCGTGCGTGTGCGCGCACTCTCGAACCGTGAGGAGTAGAATCGATCGGCACCGGAGCGCATGTCTCGAACGACAATGCGTCCTGCTCCTGCAGTAAAGGCCTGCTCGATCGAATCCGTCATCCGGGAGATGGTCTCTTCATCATCGCGCACCACAAATCGATCAACCACCACGAACGTCTCGATCGTCGACCCGGGCAGCTCGGTAACATCCTGCAGTTCCTGGATCTCCGTCGACGAGCCGAAGACAAGGCGCGAGTAGCCCCGTGCCTGCAGACTCTCTTGCACGATATCCAGAGTTGCGTGTTCCTTCGGTAGCTCAAAGAGGACGTACAGCCGTGCCTCAGGGGCGTTGCGCAGAAGATCCTCCGCAACCGATTGCGGCGTGTCCTTACGGATTACCTCGCCGGTATCCTTGTCGATGACCACACCGATGCGGCCATAGAGAAGCCGAAGGTAGTCGTAGACCTCAGTGGTTGTTCCTACCGTCGACCGAGGGTTCTTGGTAAAGGTCTGCTGCTGGATGGCAACTGCAGGCGGCAAGCCAATAATCGAATCCACATCGGGCTTGTCCATCCGGTCGAGAAACTGTCGAGCATAAGCGCTGAGAGACTCAACAAACCGCCGCTGACCTTCCGCATAGATCGTATCAAAGGCTAGTGACGACTTCCCGCTTCCCGATGGCCCTGTGATCACGGTCAGGGCGTTTCGCGGAACGTCCACATCGACGTTCTTCAGGTTGTGCACACGGGCCCCTCGAACCGATATCGTCCGAGTGTGGACAACCGCTTTCTCAGGGGGCTCAGATGGTGAAGTGCGCGTCAAACCGAACCGCGAAATTAGGGGTTTTTCACCGTCCGAGGGTAATTCATGGCATGATACTTGCTATTGTGGAAAACAACCGGTATTTTGCCGACCTTGTTTACGTAACTGTCAGGAAATGGAGTCCAATCATGGCTCGTCGCTGTGAACTCACAGGAGTCGGCGTGATGTACGGTAACAACGTATCACACGCTAACAACAAAACGCGTCGTCGCTTTTTGCCAAACATCCAAAAGAAGCGCGTTTGGGTGCCGGAAGAAGGACGTTGGGTAACAGTGAAGATCACTGCCAGCGCTCTGAAAACGCTCGACAAGGTCGGTTATACGGCCATGAAGAAGCGCGCTGCAAAGTAAGCTTCTGCCTACCACCGAACACTCAGAAAA
>JBJTEQ010000303.1:0-2169 GCA_046092945.1 Kapaibacterium sp. (SeqCode) | reverse complement strand
CCTCTTAGTGTGACGGCCTTGAAGATCACGCCAAGTGAGTTCTCGCTGAGCAATGCACCATCGACCCCATTTGATGTTGCCCCTGGCGCTGACCAAACCATTTCGATCAAGGCTGCACCGTCAGCAAAGGGACCTTTGTTTGGCACGCTGACGATCTCTTCGAATGCGCCGCTGACGCCTCAGGTCACCGTTTCCTTGTCTGCGGCATATGTTAAGCGATATAGCCATTTGGCCTCGGAAGACTTTGGTCTCCTAGAGCTCGGAAAGTCGAAGGACAAGTGTGTTACTCTGACCAACACATCAAGTCAGGAAGTGACCATCGATCAGGCGGCGGTAATCGGTCTGAATGCCGCTGAGTTTACCGTCACAACGGCGATGCCTGTGAAGCTTGCGGCCGGTGCCACGGCAGAGATCTGCGTCAAATTTGCTCCGGGTACGGTCGGTAAGAAGTCTGCCCAACTCAGCCTTCGCTCAGCAAATGGCGGCAACGCAACGATCGATCTTGCTGGTGCTGCAGAAGCTGTCGGTAACGTCGTTGATGCCGTTGAAGCCGGCATCTTCGTTTCGCCAAATCCAGTTCGTGATGAACTCAATGTTCACTTTGGCAAGAACATGCCAAGCATGGAGATCGACATCGTGAACTCGGCTGGTCGCACAGTGGCAACGATCAAGAACGACGCAGTTGAAGCAGGAAGCATTGTTCGCTTCAGTGGAGCAACACTTGCCAGCGGCTCGTATACGCTGTTCGTGAAGTACGGTTCATCCGTCTCAACGGTCCCAGTGGTTGTTGTGAAGTAACGGCCCTCGGCCGCGCTCGACGAAGTACATTTTTCAAAAGCCTCACCTAGCAATAGGTGGGGCTTTTTCGTTTATCTACGGCCTGCACTTCGCAGAATACCTAGCAAAAAGCCCCGCTGCGATAAGCGCAGCAGGGCTTCTGTGATCCCGTTGGGACTCGAACCCAAGGCCCTTTGATTAAAAGTCAAATGCTCTACCAGCTGAGCTACGGGATCGGGAGGCGTAAAGATAAGAAGGGACGAGTTACGAGTTACCAGTGACGAGTTACGAGTTACGAGTTACCAGTGGCCTTATAGGAGTCACGACTGGAGAGAGTGAGGGGATAGTAGTCTTCACTCGTCACTCGTCACTCGTCACTCGTCACTTGTCACTTATCACTTCAGCAACTCTCTTCGCAATTCCTTTTGCATCAAGGCCAAGATCTGCATGGAGTTCTTCCTGTGTGCCGTGGTCAACGAAACTGTCATTGATGCCATGCAGGTGGAGCTTGGTGTTAGGATGATGCTGCGCAATGTACTCGGCAACGGCGCTACCGAAGCCCCCTTCGATCTGACCATCTTCAACGGTGACGATTGTGCCGATTCGTGTAGCTACATCATCAAGCATCTGCGTGTCAAGGGGCTTTACAAAGCGGGCGTTGACGACCTCGGCATCGATGCCGTGCTGAACAAGGATTTCGGCTGCCTTCGTGGCGTGCGATACCATTTTGCCGATGGCAAGAATTGCCACATGCTTGCCAGGTCTGTGTGTTTCACTCTTGCCGATTGGGATGGACTTCATCGGACCGATCGGCGTACCAAGGCCGTTGCCGCGTGGGTATCGGATGGCCACCGGACCGGCCGTGTAGTTATAGATCGAGGAATAGAGCATGTCGCGCAGTTCCTGCTCGTCCTTCGGAGCCATCACAACCATACCTTGAATGATTCGCAGATATCCGAGATCCAGCACGCCGTGGTGCGTCGGGCCATCTGCGCCCACAAGTCCCGAGCGGTCCAGAGCAAAGACGCAATGCAAATGCTGCAGGGCCACGTCGTGGGCAATGTGGTCAAAAGCACGCTGTAGGAAGGACGAGTATATGGCCACCACCGGGACGATGCCCTGCGTAGCCAGACCGGCGGCAAATGTTACACCATGCCCTTCAGCAATGCCAACGTCGTAGACGCGCTTAGGGTGGGTTTTCTGGACAATGTCTAGCCCCGTCCCGTCCGGCATGGCCGCTGTGATGCCCACCACATTAGGCTTCGTGTTCATGATCTCCGTGAGTGCTTCCCCGAACACCTTCTGATAGGTAGGAGGGGGCGCTACTGGCGGTGGTGCAGACGCGACAGCCTTGCCGGTGATCTTATCCACCTTGCCAATGGCATGCAGGAA
>JBJTEQ010000302.1:0-4005 GCA_046092945.1 Kapaibacterium sp. (SeqCode) | reverse complement strand
CACATCATCATACCATGCGGTGTTCTCTTCTGCCGGAAGCTCAATATTCATGCGCTCGCCGCGCACGGCAACGCGGACGAAACCGGTCGGAATGGCTGCGATGCGCAGGCGCACAGCGTACAGCAACTCTTCGGCCTCGGGTGCAAGCGTTCCAAAGCGATCGCGGAGCTCGTCATAGACAACGTCCACCTGACGCTGCTCTGTTGCATTGTAGAGTCGACGATACACATCGTAACGATCCGTGTCCGCCGGGATGAACGAGTGAGGGATGAGCGCGTCGGTATCGAGCTCAACAGCCACGTCGTTATTGGCAAAGCTCCGGCGCCGAGCCGAGTCATCCGGGAACAGCTCCTGAAACTCGTCATGGCGCAGCTCAAGCACGGCCTCTTCGAGGATCTTCTGATAGAGTTCGAATCCCATCTCCAGGATAAAGCCACTCTGCTCGCCCCCCAACAGATTACCCGCTCCGCGGATCTCAAGATCACGCATGGCAAGCTTGAAACCAGAACCCAGGTCAGTGTACTCCTCTAGCGCCTGCAGACGGCGCAACGCCATCCGCGAAAGAGTATGCGGAGGCGGAATGAGCAGGTAGCAATAGGCCTGAGTGTTTGATCTACCAACGCGTCCACGGAGCTGATACAGTTCCGCAAGGCCAAAGTTGTCGGAATTCTCAATGATCATCGTGTTCGCGTTCGGAATGTCCAGTCCGGACTCAATGATCTTCGTGGCAATAAGCACATCGTACTTACGCTCAAGAAAGCCCTCCATCACGTCTTCGAGAACCTCAGCCTCCATCTGTCCGTGAGCAACAGCCACACGAAGAGCCGGCACGAGCATCTTGATCTTCATCGACAGCTTATCGATGTCTTTGATTCGATCGGTCACAATGAAGCACTGTCCGCCACGCTCTAGCTCTCGCAAGAGGGCTTCGCGGAGAATGTCATCATCCCACTCAACGATCTCTGTTCGCACTGGCAGACGATTGCGAGGGGGCGTCTCGATCACGGAAAGGTCTCGCGCACCCATGAGAGAGAAGTTGAGTGTTCGCGGAATCGGCGTAGCGGTCAATGTAAGTGTATCGACCGTCGTACGGAGCTGACGGAGCTTTTCCTTCGCTGCTACACCGAAGCGATGTTCCTCGTCGATGATCAGCAGGCCAAGATCCTTGAAGATCACGTCCTTGCTCAGCAGTCGATGTGTGCCAACGACGATGTCCACACTACCCTCAGTTATCCGCTGAAGGATCTCCTTCTGTTCCTGACGCGAACGAAAGCGCGAGAGCACTTCGATGCGGACTGGGTAGCGACGCAGTCGGTCACGGAATGTTACCCCATGCTGCTCAGCAAGGATAGTTGTTGGCACGAGCACTGCCACCTGCTTGCCTGATTGAGCAGCTTTGAAGGCCGCACGCACTGCCACTTCGGTCTTCCCGAAACCTACATCACCGCAGACCAGTCGGTCCATCGGCGTGGGCGACTCCATATCGTACTTTACTTCCGACGTTGCGCGTGCCTGATCCGGCGTGTCCTCGTACTGGAACGATGCTTCGAATTCGTTCTGCCAGATACTATCCACGGGATAAGCAAAACCAGGCTGAGACTTTCGCGCAGCGTAGAGCTTGATGAGATCTCGCGCAATGTCCTTGATACGCTTCTTTGCGCGTGCCTTCTTGCGTTCCCACTCGGCGCTGCCCAGCTTGGAGAGCTTTGGTACAGCCCCTTCCTCGCTGGCATACTTTGAAAGTTTATGGACGTAATTCAAGTGGACGTACAGGTGGTCTCCACCCGAAAACTCCAGCTTGACGCATTCCTGCGACGATCCGTTGATGACGATCGTATGCAGACCAAGATACTTGCCAAGCCCCTTGTCCTCGTGAACCAGCACGTCACCGATCTGCATCTGCTGCAGGTCACGCACCGAAAAGCCGGACTCAGAGCGCTTGGGCCTGCGCTGGGCACGCTGACGTCCGAAGACCTGGTGTTCGGTAAAACACGCAATGCCGATGTCGTCCCATATGAAACCAGCGCTCAGCGCTGAAGAGACCCACGATATGGCATTCAGCGCTCCAACCAGAAGATCACCGGATGAAGGATCATCAGATTCCACTTGGTCTACAATACTCTCACAGAGCTCCCGCAGACGTCGCACGTTCTGCTGTCCATCAGCACCTACATACGGCGTCAGAGAGCGCTTCTGCTGTGCGGCGCTTACACGAAGCAACTGTTCAACCGATGCGCCCATCGATGGCTGATGCTGGCAACGTACTCGCACTTCTGTCTCTCCGAGCGGATTCACCAGTAGCCTGGTCTTCCATGAGGACAGCTGGGAGCGTTGGTGCTCGAGTTCGCGATTATGCAATTCTGCGTCGACGGCCTCCGGTGAATCGATAATCAGCAGAGACTCCAACGGAACATGATCTAGAATCGAGGCCTCGAGAGCGGCATCATCCTGATGGTAGATCTTCGCAAGGAAGGTCACCTGCGAATGTTCACGAATGCTGCGCTGGGAAAGGGGCTCGAATTCGCGGATAGACTCAACGGTGTCTCCCCAGAATTCAAATCGTAAGGGGCTTTCCCATCCCGAAGGAAACACGTCGACGATACCACCGCGGATGGCGACCTGACCGGGCTTGGAGACATAATCCGTCCGCTCAAACCCGGAAAGAAGCAGACTGGTAATGGTGTCTTCGTATGCTAGCTGTTGTCCACGTTCAATCGTCATCGTCGAGCTTCGCAAATCACCGGCAACCGGTGCTCGTAGTCCCAGAGCTGCAGCCGAGCAGACGATTACAAAGCGCTGACCTTCGTGGACGGATCCCAGCGCATCCATCTGCTCGTGATGAACCATTCCACCGGCGGCCAGCGCACTTTGCCGCTGAGCGCCGTGAATGCCCACAACCTGCTCTGCTCCGAGCAGCACAGAAAGATCGTGGACGTACTGATCAACATCGGTATCATCAGCAACAACCACGACGGTAGAGAGCGAGCCCATGTGCCAGAGCGCAGAGACAAGCAAGGATCGAGCAGACCCGGTCAGAGTCTTCACCGACACGAAATGATCTTCTGTCAGCCGCCGAGCACAGTCGAGCACGCAGGCGGATGCAGTTGCCGCCCGCAGGATCGGGTCATATCCGGTAATGATCTGTCGCATGGTTGTCTTCGGAGGCGGTGAGCCCCTTAGCGTCGCCTCTGGGATTCGAAATACTCGCGCATCATTTTCTGACGCTCCATTTTACGGTTGTATCTCTCGCACATTCCGCCATTGAGCACGAGGACAATAAGGACTGTACCAAACAGCACGGCCATGATGATTGGGGCCTTGGGCGTGGGCCGTGTTTGCTGTTGCTGTTCCATATCACTCATGAGGCACTCGGAGTTCGAAGCGCAATGGCACACCATTCCGTTTCCGTGAGAAGCTCCTCGATCTGGCATCCAAGTTCAAGGAAGGGGGCACATACCTCATCGGCATCGTAGCGGAGGATACCAGACAGCAGGATCACGCCACCGGGTTCAACGGCCTTGACAAATGCCGCAGCATAGGGGATAACGAGGTGACGATAAAGATTCGCAGCCAGACCGGAGCACTGCGGCAATTCAACGGCATGTAGATCCACATGCTCCAGTCGAACACGATCGGCAACGGTGTTCCGCTCGATGTTTTCCCGGCTGTTGACGAATGACCATTCGTCATTGTCGAAGGCAAAGACATCCCGTGCTCCAAGACGGGCTGCAAGAATTGCCAGAACGCCCGTGCCCGTGCCAACATCGATCCATGTGCTATCGGGCTGGACGTATTGCTCCATGAGTCGACACATCATGCGCGTTGTCGCATGGTGCCCCGTTCCGAAGGACATCTTTGGCGTGATCACAAGGCGCAGGGGCTGAGAGAACTCCTCGGTGCGCCATTCCGGGATGATCACGATACGTTCGTTGACCACCACCGGCTCGATGCTGGCTTCCCATTCAGCATTCCAGTTGCGATCCTCCAGCACCTGTACGTGATTTC
>JBJTEQ010000301.1:0-7952 GCA_046092945.1 Kapaibacterium sp. (SeqCode) | reverse complement strand
TCCGCACAATCTGCGAGAAGTTGTCTCAGGCATCCAGGCAGTTATTGCTGATCCAGAGATCACCAATCAGGAGCTCATCAAGCACGTAACAGCACCCGACTTTCCGACGGGTGGTATCATCTACGGATACGAAGGCGTTCGGAGTGCCTACACCACGGGTCGCGGTAAGATCCTTGTGCGGGCCAAAGCGAGCATAGAGACAAACAAGCAGGGACGCGAAGCAATCATCGTGACCGAGCTGCCGTATCAGGTATCCAAGGCAGGTCTGATCGAAAAGATCGCCGATCTGGTCAAGGCCAAGTCTCTCGAGGACATCTCGGATATCCGTGATGAATCGGACCGTGATGGACTTCGCATCGTTATCGAGCTGAAGCGCGATGCCGTTCCGATGGTGGTTCTGAACAACCTATACAAGCACACCCAGATGCAGGTGACCTTCGGTGTCATCATGCTTGCCCTCGTCAACGGACGTCCGCGCATTCTGACGCTGAAGGAACTCATGGAAGAGTACCTCAAGCATCGGAATGAAGTTGTGGTGCGCCGCACGCAGTTTGACCTTGACGCGGCAGAGAAGCGCGCGCACATTTTGGAAGGTTTCATCATTGCGCTCGATAACATCGACGCTGTGATCAAGACGATCAAGGAATCCAAGGATGTGCCGACGGCCTCATCACGACTTCAAGAGCGATTCGGTCTATCGGAGATCCAGGCCAAAGCCATCCTCGATATGCGCCTTCAGCGTCTTACCGGCCTTGAGCGTGAGAAGATCCAGAACGAATATGCCGAGCTTATCAAGACCATCGAGCAACTCCGCTCTGTTCTTGCAAGTAAGAAACTTCAAATGCAGATCATCTCAACGGAGCTCAAGGAGCTCGTTGAGAAGTATGGTGATGAGCGTCGCACACAGATCGTGTATGACGCCAAGGACTTTACGTTGGAGGACATGATCGCCAATGAAGAGGTGATTGTGTCGATCTCACACAACGGTTTCATCAAGCGCACGGCCGTTACCAACTATCGACGTCAGCATCGCGGTGGTAGGGGAGTATCCGGATCTGGTACGTATGATGACGACTGGGTAGAACAGATGTTCCGTGCATCCACGCACCACTACATGCTGTTCTTTACCGACCGTGGTAGGGTCTATCGCCAAAAGGTCTACGACATCCCAGAAGGCTCACGTACAGCCAAGGGACGCTCACTGGCCAACGTTATTCAGAAGCAGGCAGATGAAAAGGTCACGGCCTATCTCTCGGTGACGGACTTCGAAAAGGATGACGTCTACATCTTTATGGCTACCCGCAATGGAACGGTCAAGAAGACAGCTCTCAAGGACTTCGCCAATGTTCGTTCCAATGGCATCATCGCAGTGAATCTCGATGATGACGATAGGCTCATCGGTGCACGTCTTACGGACGGCTCAATGGAGATCCTTATCGGCGCATCGAATGGCCTAGCTGTGCGTTTCCACGAGTCGGATGTTCGTCCGATGGGACGTGCCGCTGCCGGAGTACGCGGTATTGCGTTGCTGGATGATCATCATGTGATCTCTCTCACAGCTGTGCGTCGTTCAGATGCTCAGCTGATCATCGTGGGTGAACGGGGCGTTGGAAAGCGCACGGTCGTCGAAGATTTCCGTAAGACGAAGCGCGGCGCTAAAGGTGTGATTGCCATGAACATGACGGATAAGACGGGAACAATCTGTGCGATTCTTGAGGTGAATGACAGCGAAGATCTCGTTGTGATTACGACCAACGGCATCCTGATCCGTCAGCCGGTCAAGGACGTTCGTGTTCTTGGTCGCAATGCGCAGGGCGTAAAACTTATCCGTCTGGAGGAAGGTGACAACATCGCCGATATCACGACGGTAAGCCGCGAAGAAGACGCTCCTGACGAAGCGTCGACGGAATCTGAAGCCTCATAGAATATTGGACCGACTCGGTTGAAGAGCGGAGCTACAATTCCATCAGCCTTATCTGTTCGACGTCCTGTCGTACGGGTGGGGCTGTTCTTTTTTGTGCTGCTCTCATTGTCCTGTGCAACGGGAAATGTCCTACGGGCAGCAACGGATTCTCTTCGTCTTCCCGACAGGACACTCGGCACTCTTTCGGATAGCGTGTCGCCTCCCGTATTTGAGATCCGAAAGCAGACCATACGGACGGCGCAGTACGAGAATCTGGCTGACCTGCTTCGTAGACATTCGCCGTTCATACCGATGCGAAATGGTGGTTTCGGACAATATGATGCAGTTTCTGTTCTTGGCGCCGGACCGCGGGAGTTTGCCGTCGGAGTCGATGGTCGTCCACATACGGATCTCTGGTCGGGACAGACACACCTGACGCAGGTTCCTGTGTCGATGATCGAACGTGCCGAAGTTCTCTATGGCACCGATGCCGTCGGTCTATCGAGCAGCTCATCGCTGACCACTCTTAATCTTCAATCGGTGATATACAACACATCAGCCCCCTTCATGAGCATGTGGTATCACCAGGGGGCGGGTGATCTTGTTGCCGCCAATGTGGTGTATTCGCAGAACATTGCAAGGGGGCTGAACATTGCGGTGAATCTGCGTCGTGCAGGTGCGCGCGGACGCTACCAGCGGACGGATTATGATCAGTGGAACCTTGACCTGCAGTCGAGGTGGACGATCGATACGAGGCAGTCGTTACTTGTTCGATACGGTCTCGCAACACTCAATACCCAGGTATGGGGTGGACTTGACACAGCAGCTTCCACAGGTGTATTCGAGGAAACTCGATCAGTTGCGTTCTCGGGGAATAAGACACTGAACGATGAATCACGGCGAAACGATCTTACCGCAACGTACCAGCGGACTTTAAACCGCGACTCTACATTTATTCTCACGGCACAGTGGTATCTCAGTCGACAGTCGATGCATCGGATTCTTGGTGTCGAGTCGTCGATTCTCCTTGGAGATACTTCACTCGTCAATACCACCAACGCATTAACTACGGGTCTTGTTGTACGACTTGAACGTAGACTCGGCGACCTTCGGCTACGAGCCGGAGCACATGTACAGTCGAGACATATCGATTCATCATTAACTGTTTCCGGATTCGACCGTACGATGCCTGAAGCATTCCTTCATGCCGATTATCGATTGCGATCGGCTCTGACTATGAGAGCGGCAGCACGCGTTCATGCGATCGACAGTCAGACCTATGTCGGATTTGGTTGGGGGATGTCAATGCGTCAATCCGGTGGTGTGCTCAAGGCAGATGTGTCGTTGCTAAATCAGGAGCCATCACCGCAACAGCGCCGCTTTGCCGTTCTACCCGAACGTCATCTGCTGGCAGTACTGGAGGCGAAGACCGACACGGGATCAGTCTCAGCAGGCATAACTGCTTATTACCGCACGGTCGACAATGCCATCGAACTTGTCGAGTCATCGACTCCTGGAAGACTGACTTTCATTAATAGTTCGCAGTGTCGCGTCATGGGCGCACTTGGAACTCTCTCGGCACATTGGGGGAGTTTTGAGATCGTTCCTCGCGTGAGATATCAGCAGAGTGTCTCCACCCTCAGGGATGATGCGGAGAACATGCTGATGCTTGACTGTACTCTTTCCTACGTGTACACGACCATCGCAAACAGCGTTCGATTTGGGATTTCAGCGGCTTGGATGCCCACGTCATCATTACCGAGCTACGAACCGTTGTATTGGACGTTTCGACAGGGGGCTGGGGTGGCTCCTGCGCAGATGGATGGAATCTCGGCATTCATGACGGCGCTGGTCGGCAATGCGAGTGTTCGAGCATCCTATGAGAATATTTTGGGTGATCGGTGGGTAAGCGTCCTGAACACACCCGAATTAACACGCGTTTTTCGCCTGAGTGTTGACTGGTCTTTCAACGACTAGTTGCATATTCACGCACTCGAAAATTCTTGGGGAGTTTCATGATGTTCACCACAATACCTGAAATGTTTACGCAGATCTGTGACCGCTATGCCGGACGCACAGACAAGTTCCCATACACCGAGCGCATTAACGGTGAGTGGAAGTCCATCACCTATGATCAGCTGCGTGACCGTGTAGAACTGCTTGCCGCGGGACTCCATGACCTCGGCGTACGCAAAGGCGATCGTGTTGGAATCATCAGTGAAAATCGCACCGAGTGGTTCATCAGTGATTTTGCAATGGTTGGCCTGGGTATAACCGATGTGCCCGTGTTTCCAACCTTGACCCCGAAACAGCTCCAATACATCTACCATGATTGTGACGCCGTCTGCGTTATCGTTTCCAACCAGATGCAGCTTAATAAGCTCCGTCAGGTATGGGATGACCTTCCGATGCTGCGCCACATCATTACCATGAACGACGTTGAATGCGACGATGAGCGGGTTCTCACGATGTCATCCGTCATGGCAAAGGCAGAATCTTCTACGACTGCAGATCACCGTCGGAACCTTTATCTCTCAGCAATGTCGCAGATCAAAGCAGATGATCTGCTGACGCTCATCTACACGAGTGGAACGACGGGAAATCCGAAGGGGGTGATGCTGACGCATAACAACCTCGTGTCCAACGTTCTTTCATCGCAGACAGTCATCACGCTCTGCGATACCGACTCGCTAGTATCCTACTTGCCTCTTTGCCACATCTTTGAGCGGATGGCAGGTTTCTATCTCGCGTTCTCGGTAGGGGGCTCATTAACCATTGCCGAGTCCATCGAAACTGTTGCCGAACTTATGCGTCAGGTGCGGCCGACGATGATGACCTCGGTTCCGCGTCTGTTTGAGCGCATTCGACTTCGCATTCTTTCGACTGTTGAGAAGGACAAACCAGCAAAGCAAAAGATCTTTCGCTGGGCCTATTCAGTTGGCGAGGCATGGGTCGATGGAAAGCGAGGTCCGGGACTTCGACTTCAGAGAGCTCTTGCCGACCGACTTGTTTTCTCCAAAGTGCGTCAGCGGTTTGGTGGGCGCCTGCGGTTTTTCGTCTCAGGCGGAGCTGCACTCAATCCGGAGATCGGACGCTTTTTCCAGGTGTTTGGTATCAACATCGTCGAGGGATACGGCCTGACCGAGTCCTCTCCGGTGATCAGCGTGCACCGCCTGGAGGACATTGCGCTTGGCACGGTCGGCAAGCCAATACCTGGTGTAGAGGTAAAGATCGCCGAAGATGGAGAGATCCTAGCACGCGGTCCAAACATCATGAGAGGCTATTGGCGCAATGATGAAGAGACGGCCAAGACTATCGATCCGGATGGATGGCTCCGTACGGGTGACATCGGTGAGTTCAATCAACGAGGTCACCTGAGAATCACGGACCGCAAAAAGCATCTTCTCGTCTCATCCGGTGGCAAGAACATTGCGCCTCAGCCGATCGAGGCACTAATCGCACAATGTCCATTTGTTGATCAGGTGATGCTCGTCGGCGATGCCCGGGAGTATTGCACGGCGCTTCTGGTTCTTGATAAGGAAGCGGCGAAGGCGTGGGCAGAAAAGAACTCGGTTCAGCCCACACCTTGGGAAGAATTGGTTGGCAACCCAACACTTCGTTCTACCGTGGAACGAGAGATCAACAAGCTTCAGCGCGATCTTTCCAAATATGAGCGCGTGCGTCGATTTGCGATCATACCAGAGCCATTCAGCGTAGAAAATGGAATGCTCACGCCAACGCTAAAGGTTAAGCGTAAGGCCGTGCTCGAGCGGTATGCCGACGTTGTGGACTCGCTCTACGAGCAGGGTGAATGACGCTTCTCGAGTCGATCAATGCGCGCAGGACTACCAACGGGGCTTTCGATCCGCGTCCGGTAAGTCTTGAGCACCAGCACCTGCTGATCCAGGCCGCAGAGCGTGCTCCGAGTCATTTCAATTCACAGCCGTGGCGGTTCGTCCTAATTGATGATCCGGGCGTGCGTTCTCGAATTGCCGACATCGGCGGACGAACAATGACGCAGCTTATCGAAGGGGGCTCGTTCTTTACCCGCTATCGCAAGTACTTCCGGTTCAGCGAAAAGGAAATGGACGAGCGACGGGATGGCATCTTTATTGATCAGATGCCGGCTGCGCTTCGCCCCTTTATCAAGCAGGTGTTTTCCGACAGCGTCATGAATGTACTCTCTAAGCTTGGCGTTGCCAGGATGCTCGGTGAGGACAACAGAAAGCTCATCGAGGGAAGTCCGTTACTGCTGGCTGCACTTCTCACCAAGGAGGAGTATCGTCCAGGTGAGCTCAGCGGATTCTACTGTACTCTCTCCCTGGGAATGGCGGTTGAGCACATTTGGCTGATGACCACGGAACTCGGCATGGGAATTCAGTTTGTGTCCACACCGATGGAGATTCCCGAAGCATGGCAGGAGCTGAAGGATCTCTTGCAGGTACCCGACGACATGGAGCTTATGGCAGTGTACCGTCTGGGCTATCTGCCGGCCGATCGCGTGCGTCCAAGAATCGACTGGAGTAGCTCTCATCGTAAGCGTCTATCGCAGCTAGCGTTTCGTAACACTTGCGCTCGTCCGGAGACTGACCCGCCGTCGGAGCAGCCATGAGCGATATCCGCATTATGAACGTCGCAACGGCGGTCCCGGAGCATGTGGTGGACCAGTCGATGGTACGCAGTATCGTTGAGCGGGTGTTTGGTGAGCGTGTCCTAGATCTTGACCGACTCCTGCGCGTATTTGAGCACGACCATATCCATACTCGATACTTTGTCCGGCCAACGGATTGGTACGAGCGGGATCATGGCTTTGGCGAGGCCAATGCGGTGTTTGCCGAATCTGCCCTCGAGCTTTCGGTCCGTGCTGCGATTGACGCTGCTGCAGATCGCATGTCGGATGTGCAGGCCATTGTCGTGGTCAGCTCTACAGGGATCATGACCCCTTCACTTGATGCTGCTCTTATTCAACGATTGGGTCTTGCTTCGTCCACTCGACGCCTGCCGATCTTTGGGCTTGGATGTGCCGGTGGAGTGGCCGGCCTAGCACGCGCTGCGGAGATATCTCGTGGGTTAGGGGGCGCCCTCGTGCTGATGATCGCCGTAGAGATTTGCAGCGTTACCTTCCGTCAGTCCGATACACGCAAGTCAAACATCGTGGCCAGTTCGATTTTTGGCGATGGCGCTGCTGCCGTACTTGTTGGATCAGAAGGCCCCGGCCCAGTGATTGCTGATAGTCATAGTACACTCTTTGCCGACACGCACGACATCATGGGATGGGATGTGACAGATAGCGGTCTCAGCGTGCGCTTCTCCCGCGATATCCCGGCCTTTGTTCGGGAACATGTTCCATCGGTTCTTGACAAGGCCTTTGCGACATGGGGCATTCCACGGCATGAGCTCCGAGATGTTGTCGCGCATCCAGGAGGCTCAAAGGTACTTGAAGCATATGCTGATGCCACGGAGCTTGCAGCCGCTACGTTCGATGGTGCTAGAGACATTCTCCGTAACTACGGAAACATGTCAAGCGCCAGCGTTCTCTTTGTGCTTGAAAAGTGGTTGCTTTTGGATGTACCTCGTCCGAGGTACTCAGTGATGGCGGCTCTCGGACCGGGCTTTAGTTCGGAACTTCTCCTTCTGCTAAACACCGACGGTTGAATATGCATCCGGCCGCAACCGCTCTCCTTTTGCTGCTTATCGCCCAGCGCCTGTCTGAGTTAGTCTTGGCTCGTCGTAATGCACTCCGTGCCTTTGCCAACGGTGGACGTGAGCATGGGGCTGGGCACTATCCGCTTATCGTCATACTCCACGTTTCGTGGTTCATCGCATGGGTGTTGGAGCATGTCGTTCGAGGAGGAGAACTGCTTCAGCCATGGTGGCTCTTTGCCGGCGTGATCATCTGCGCACAGATCGTTCGGTATTGGACCATAGCAACACTCGGCTCATCCTGGAACACCCGCAATATCGTAGTACCAGGTGCTGAACGTGTCACCAAAGGCCCCTTCCAATCGCTTACTCATCCGAATTATACTGTTGTCATCGTCGAATTCTT
>JBJTEQ010000300.1:0-3176 GCA_046092945.1 Kapaibacterium sp. (SeqCode) | reverse complement strand
ATACGTGATCGGGCCGAGCTATTACGGAGTTGTTGTCACTGACAACTTCGCCGTGCGAGGTCCAGGCGCAGGCTCAACAAATGTCCGCATCACGGAAACGGTCCAGACGTATCTGCCAACAACATCATATCCGTCGGTTGTCATCACGTCCACTGCAGTTCTCACGGGCAAGGCCGACGTGCCGTATACCTACACGGTAAAGGCTGAGAACAACATGAAGGAAGTGATCACGTATACCCTTCTTTCAGCTCCAAGCGGCATGACCATCGATGCAACATCGGGCGTGATCAGCTGGACAAAGCCGGTACAGGGAACACATGCGATCTCTGTTCAGGCCTCGATCATGTCAGGTGGAAAGTCCTACACCGCCAAACAGTCCTACTCTCTGGTAATTCAAAGCAACACACCGTTGACGGTAGCCTTTACCTCTACACCGATACTTACAGGCACAGAGGGCAAGGCCTACACCTACATGGTACGTGCACGTGTCTCCGACACTACGCGGCGTGCCGCGTTCCGTCTTGGTCAGGGGGCTCCTTCTGGAATGACGCTTGCCATGGGAACGCTCTCGTGGCCGAGTCCAGTCAAGGGCACTTACCCGCTGACGATCACGGCAACTGTTCAGGGCGACACGGCATCAGCACAGCAGTCGTACACACTGGTGATCAAGGCCGATACGACCACGTCGGTTGATGACGATGCGGTCCTGTCAACGGTCACCATCTTCCCGAATCCGGCAGCCGATGTCCTGGTCATCCAGGTTACGTCGCCCATGACCGAGTCTGCCACCGTCGACCTCGTCGACCTCAATGGCCGCATTGTTCGCCAGACAACGATCAATCAGGGCAGTACCATGTGCTTCCTCGATGTGCAGTCACTCTATGCCGGTGCGTATGTTGCGCGCATTACCCGGAACGGTTCCAGCATCAACCTTCCGGTGATCATCAGCGAGTAACGCACCTGCCCCCTTCATGAAGTCGCCTTCAATCGCGCCCTCCTTCGTTCTTGGCCTTGTGCTCTTTGTGATGGAGGGCGTGTTCTGTTCTGCGCAGAATCAGATGCATCTTCGATTCCGTCCGACCTATGCTGGACAGCCTGTCAGCTTCGATACGACGACATATCGCACGGCAACGGGTGCACGTATCACCGTGAGCATGCTGAAGTTCTACCTCAGCAATCTTGTTGCTACCATGAGCAACGGCATTGCACCTGGTCTTTCCGAGACTGTTCTTCTGGATCTTGTCGACCCTGAGGAACTGCTCATACCAGTCGAGTCGAATAGCAGAGTTACAACTTTATCGTTCACGATTGGCGTCGACAGTCTTGCGAACGAATCGGGTCCGCGCGAAGGCGCCCTTGATCCACTCAACGGCATGTACTGGACCTGGGCAACGGGCTACATCTTCTTCAAGCTCGAGGGAACACTCGAGACAGAGTCCGTACCCAAACGAGTCTACGAGATCCACCTCGGTGGCTACAAGGCCCCTTACCGAAACATGTTCGATGTTACCCTCCCTGTGACGTACAACGCTGCGGATTCTGTCCTTACGATTGATGTTGCCATCGACCGCTTCTTCGACGCTGCGCCGGCATTCGACATTGCAAGGCGTCCGAGCATCACCGATGCGCGCCAGGCCACAGACGTCACCGATCGCCTTCGGGGGATGTTCCGTGTCCGCTAGCGGTAAGGGGCTTACCCTCTCCCTGATCGTGATCGCGGCCGTAGTGTATGCCCGCACCCACGGCGACGCGGACACCGCCCGCATTCCGCAGCCGGTGGGCTTTCCGGAGCGTGTGTATCGTGGTGGACCCTGCGCAAGCGACTCGGCGGTGGCGGCGCTTGGAGCTTTGCTGTTCGAGGATCCAGTTCTGTCGGTCGACAGTTCGACGAGCTGCGAGTCGTGTCATCAACCCTTCGCGGCGTTCTCTCACATCGATCATGCACTCAGTCATGGCGTCGAGGGTCGCATCGGGCGTCGTAACGTACCATCTCTGCAGAACCTTGCCTGGCAGACGTCGTTCATGTGGGACGGTTCCATTGCCAACCTCGACATGCAGTCGCTGAGCCCCATCACGGGTCATGAGGAGATGTCCGAGAACCTCGATCATCTTCTCGCGAAGCTCACGTCGCATCCCGCGTATCCTGCTCGCTTTGGTGCTGCCTTCGGCTCCGATTCCATCACCATCCCACGCGTACTGCGGGCATTAGGTCGCTTTGTTGCCGGACTCGTCACCGCCAACTCCCGGTATGACCGCGCCATGCAGGGTAAGGATACACTCGCTGATAACGAGCAACGGGGCTTGCAGCTCTTCAGGCGCCACTGCGCCACGTGCCACAAAGAGCCGCTCTTCACCAGCAACGACTTTGCCAGCAACGGCCTGCAGCCCAGTCCCACTGAGCCCGACAGCGGACGTATTCGCATTACGCATGATGCTCAAGATCTTTACCGCTTCAAGATTCCGTCGCTGCGCAACATCACGCGCTCCCACCCCTATATGCACGATGGTCGCTTCAAGCGTCTGCGCGATGTGCTGGCCCACTATGCAAACCCTGCCACCCTGCCCGATCACACCGACCCACGAGTACGTGCCATCGGCCCACTTACCGATGTTGAAAGAAAGGACATCATAGCGTTTTTGATAACTCTGGAAGACAGATGACCAATGACCGATGACCAATGACCGATGACCAATGACCGATGACCAATGACCGATGACCGATGACCGATGACCAATGACCGATGACCAATGACAAATGACAAATGACCACCGTCATCCCTTCATCCCGTCATCCCGTCATCGGTCATTGGTCATTTGTCATTGGTCATCAGTAATCATCGTTTTATCTCCGGGGCTGTGGCACACGTTGAACGCATAAGCTTCTTGGTATCGAAGCCCTTCTGTTCAGCAACCTTCACAAGAGAAGTATAGATCTCTTCATCCACCTTTGGTGTGCGCGACATCATCCAGAGGTAAGAGCGGCCGGGTTCGCCAACCAGAACATGCTCATAAGCACTATCGAGTGAGATGATGTAATAGTCGCCCTTGAACGGCCAGAAGAACTGCACCTTGAGTTTTGCATTGTTCGACCCCTCTACCGGAAAGGCCTTGCCTTCGATGGTGCGCCACGAGCCCCCTTCAAGACAGTAGTTCATGACTTTTACATAGTCCGGCAT
>JBJTEQ010000299.1:0-6858 GCA_046092945.1 Kapaibacterium sp. (SeqCode) | reverse complement strand
AGATCAGCGTCGTGGGTGTTGCCCCGCACATGCACCTGCTCGGTAAAAATTGTCGGGCCTATGCCACAACACCCAAGGGCGATACTATCCGGCTGGTCTCAGTACCTCAATGGGACTTCCACTGGCAAGGGGGCTACACGTACAAGAACCCGGTTCGCATTCCACGCGGGTCGAAGCTCTTCTACGAGGCAACCTACGACAACACCATGAACAACCTGGAGAATCCGAATAACCCTCCAAAGCTTGTTCGATGGGGCGAAAGCACCACCGACGAAATGCTGCTGTGCTACTTCCACTGGCTGCCGTTTCAGCCGGGCGATGAGACACTGGACATGGAGACCAAGCTCCCAACGTCTGTCGATGACGTAACCGCAGGAGCCCCATTCAGCGTGGAAGCATGGCCAAACATCGCCACGGAAACAATTCGACTGGCTGTTGAGTCCGAGAGTGACCGATCACTTATGCTTGAGCTGTTTGATGCTCGTGGCATGCACGTTCCACTTTCCATTCCGCGTCATACCGCTCCGCAAGGCGCTTCGATGATCAGCATTCCGGCATCGGATCTGAGCTCCGGTACCTACACCGTTCGGGCTACGAGCGGACGTTATATCACTACGTGTACAGTGGTGGTGAAGAAGTAACGAGGCTATCGCCTCGCATTACCCGCGTTCTCCGAACACCGCCGTGCCTACGCGAACAATGGTCGAGCCCTCGGCGACGGCCCATTCAAGGTCGTGGGACATTCCCATGGAGAGCTCCGAGACAGTTCCCTGCTGAGCATCGTACCGGTCGCGGATATCACGGAGCATTGCAAAGCCCCTTCGCACCAGCGTTTCATCATCACTCAACGCGCCGATGGTCATGAAGCCAGTAATCCGCAGCACAGGCTGAGCCGAAACAAGCTCGATCAGCTGATCTGCTTCATCAGGATGGCATCCATGCTTGCTTTCCTCGAAGGAGGTATTCACTTCGATCATCACGTCCACCGTTGTGTTACATTTCCTGCACTCAGATGCAAGGGCATCGACGAGTGACGGACGATCGACGGACTGAATACATTGCACACGTCCAATGACATCGCGGACTTTATTCGTCTGAAGGTGCCCGATGAAGTGCCACGTGATGTCGAGATCACGCAGCGCTTCGGTCTTCGGCACAAACTCCTGCACGCGGTTCTCGCCGAAGAGATGCTCGCCCAAACCATAGACCGCGCGAAGAGTCACATCGGACTGCGTCTTTGTGGCCAGCATCAATTTCGTGGCATCAGCTGAACGGCCTGACGCAGCAAAGGCGGACTGCAGTCGCTGATGAACAGTCCGAAGTGATGTTTCGAGATCGTGCATGAAGGGGGCTTAGTGACGAATGACAAGAGACGACGACTTGGCAACGCCATCAGCGGTAACGCGCACAATGTACTGACCCGATGCTATATCGCTGATGTCGATTGTTGTTGAGCCCCCTAACGAATCGACACGTCGAATGGTGCGTCCATCGATACTAACGATTTCAATTACGTACTGCCCATCGGTCTCATCAGGCTTTGCGATGGTAAGGCGGTTGTGAGCCGGATTCGGCAAAACAGTAGCAGCATCGGAATCAACATCGGCAACACCGGTGATGGTGCCGGTCACAAACGACTGACGCTCAGAGAACACCCCGGTGGCATCATCATCGATCGAGCGCACACGCCAGAAATAGCGCTTATTACTTTCGAGTCCGCTCACTGCAAAGGCCGTGTCGGCGAGTGCTGAGGCACTTGCAATGATGGGCTTAAAACCCGCATTCGCTGCAACTTCCACATCGTAGCGACGTGCACCCGGAACGCGCTCCCACACAAGGACAACAGGGGAAACATCAGTTGCTGCAGCGGCGGGCTTGAGCAATGCCGGCGGACGGATGGCGGTGCTGAAGGACCACTGCTGAGCCCGCTCGCCAGCTCCGCCAGCTCCGTAGGGCTCAACGGTCCAGGTATAGCGCTCTGGACCCTGCTTCAGATTCTGCACCTTGAAGGACGTTTCGCGAATTCCCTGATACGACACGTTCCGCGTTGTATCGCCTAAACACTCGAGAAAGACGGTGTACGAAACCGCTCCGGGTGTAGCCTTCCACGTAAGCACCGTGTCGGGAAGAATGCCTCGACGCATGTCAGGGGGCGAGGCAAGCTCCGCTCGATATGGACGGTCAGGTAGAGACGTGATCTCACCCCACCACGTTCCGCGTCCATGAGATGCAACGGCGATTGCCTTGTCAGCCTTGGGGTCCGTCGACGTTCGCGTGACCACCATGTCGCACGGAACATTGCCAAGCTCCTCGGTTGCTGTTGGAGTCCACACCGTAGACATGCCATTGGTCTTGGGCGTGAAGTACAGGCCCGTTGACGTAGCTGCGACAAGTACCGTTGTGCTGTCGTCGTAAGGACGGATGGTTACCCAGTTCACCGCCGGACCATTTCCGGCACCGGAGAGATTCTCTTCGAGGTTGCCGGCAATGGCCTGCCATGTATCGCCGGCATCGAAGGTCTCGAATATGCTCAGCACACCATAATTGGAAAAGCATGCTACAAGGTGCGATCGGTTGCGTGGGTCGATGCTCATGGAGTTTACGAATGCACCGCTGCGCATGGACGTCGATGTAACGTCCTTTGGGGTTGGATTGCCCCTTTCAGCTGAATCCAACCTGTAGATCTTCCCGCTTGATGTGCCATAGAAAACACGATGGTGCTTGCCATCGGGAGTGTTGGTAGCAAGAACAGACGAGATCTGTGCCGTTCCAACGTTGGTCTTCGTCAGTGAGTCCCATCCGATACGTGTTGAGTCGGAATTCCCGGCCGGGATCAGGTCCACGTCATTGAGGCGCCAGAGTTGATTGTCACCAGCCATGTAGATCATGTGCTGATCAACCGGATGCGGCACATACGGGTTGATGAAGAGGTAGTCCTTTGGTCCGATGGGATCGATACGCTTGCGGTAGGCCTCTTTACCGTTGATACCATTGCGTACATAGTACACGCGACCCTGCTGCGAAGAGTAATACAGGGAATACGATAGACCGCCGGCAACGAAGTAGCTGTATGCACCATCACCACCGCCTACACGCAGCCATGGCGCTGTTGTGGGCTCCTCTTCATCGTTCTGAAACCACACAGAGTTGTCCTGCATGCCACCGATGATCTTCCGTGATGTCTCATAGCCCGGCATGTTGGGAATGTCAACGGTGTAGAACTGCGTTGTCAGGTATCCACGATTGAGATCCCGCCATGCCACCGAGTCAGCACGGATGTCATCGGTCACGTACACACCACCATCATTGGCGCTGTACATCTGCTTGGGGTCTGTCGGATGAAACAGCACATCGTGCTGGTCGGGGTGGTGGTCCTTGTACGACGAGTACTTATCGAACGATGGAGTAGGCTTCCAATAGCCCCCTATCCATGTGGTGTTCTTCGTCGATGTAAACCCATCGGTCGAGCGGTAAAGGTTCGTGCCACCGACAATGACAAGATTCGAATCGTGCGGCGAGACATTTACGTGCAGGTCATAGCCACCCTGGGAATAGAAGTCTCCTCTCTGCGCATCCGTCAGCGGAATATTCGCCGAGCGGTTTTCCCACGTTCCGGAATCAGCCGATGTGCGTGTGTACTTCCACAGACTGTGCCATTCGAAGCGTTCTTCGCCGCGATAGATCGTGGAGCCTTTCGCCCCTTCATTAGGCGTTTCCGCCAACACAAAGATCTGCTCGGGATGTTGCGGCACCGGGGCCAGCACAATCCGCTTGCCGCTGTTCTTCATGTCAGGAGGCGTCACATTCGTCCACGTGGTACCGTTGGTGCTGCGATACACGCCCCATCGGGAGGAAATCGAGCCCTGCGTTCCGGTGAAGCCAGCAAACGCGGCATACAGCGTGCCATTTGCGGTGACGACTACGTCGGAGAAGATTGAGTTGCTGCCAAGAACAGACGTCCACGTTGCGCCGCCATTCATGGAGCGATACAGACCCGCTCGGGCTGTAGCGATGTACACTTCCTGACTATCTCGTTGCGGATGAACAAGAGCGCGCCATGAATACGCGAACTGATGATTTGCGGGAATACTCGTAGTGACCGTTGACGGCAAGGGGCTCCATGTGTTGCCGTTATCGGTGGACTTCAGAATACCGTTACCCGAGATCTGTGCCGAGTTACCATAGATCTCGCCGGTGCCGGCGTACCAGGTGTTTTCAAAGCCTTGTCGGGTGTCCTGTGCAACGCAGGCAATGCTATGCAACTGATCGGGCTTTGTGCAGATATGCCATGTTGCGCCGGCATCGGTTGATTTCCAGATGCCCCCTGACACCGCTCCAACGATGATTGTCTTAGCGTCACGAATGTCAAACGCAATTGCCCGTGTGCGTCCACCGATATTCCACGGACCGCCCGACTTCCATGAAGCATACGCCTGAACCTCTTCGGATGATTTGTTTCCGAGAACCTGATCGGCTAGACGCTGGGCAAAGGTAAATTCGCGTTGCCGCATATCCTGGGGTACAACGCCAAGCGACGGGTCGCGATGCTTGAGTTCATCGAACTCCCTGCGTCCATTCACCGACGGTCCATCCGGAACTCGCTGCGAACCGCACGATACCAGAACAACACTTGCAATGATGAGGTAGAGAGAATTCTTCATCTGCGGAATAGCCCCTTGATTGAGGAACGCTGCCCCCCGAGAATCAGGAAGGCCGCGGAAGAGTACACAGCAACGGTAGCAACACGAATTGTGATCGCAACGTTGCCTTCAAGTTGAGCTGACATTACGCCGAGGTAGGCGATAGCCGTTAAGCTTGCCAGCATAGCAACCTTGCCCCATTCATAACGAATTGGGTACACTCGCTGGGAGAACTCGTAGAGCATAACAGCGCTTACAACGTAGGCAAGAACCTTAGCCCAGGCCGCTCCCATAATCCCGTATGGAGGCACGAGAAGCCATGTGGCAGCAACGCTCACGATGGCTGCTGTGACTGTTGCAACAGGAAAGAACCCAGTCCGCTTCTCGATGTGGAGTCCGGCAGCCATGTTGATGAACACACCATTGAAGAAGTAGGCGAACATCACTATCGGAATGATCGTCAGACCCTCCCAGTATTCAGGGTTGACGAAGCGTCCACCAATGAACGGCAGCTGCACGACGTATTCGATGAAGAGCGACGTGACGAGAAAGATTGCGCCGCATACGGCAGTGAACGCCGTGAACACTGTTGCGAATGTCTGCTTGGCGTCCTCGTCCTGACGATGATTCAGGTAGAACGGCTTCCAGGCATACTCAAACACCGTAACGAACATCATCATCGGCAGCGCCAGCCGAAAGTTCGTTTGGTACATACCCACCACGCTACTGCTGGTGAGCATCAGCATGATGGGCCGATCTGCCACCTGCACCATGATGGAGGAGAAGTTCGACGGTACGGTAGGAAGTCCGAACGAGAGCATCTGCCGCAGTAGTCCCGGAACAGAGGAGACCGTTGACCGAACCGTTCTGACGATGCCCGGGAGAAACACGAGGAAGGTTGTGGCGCTACCGATGACGCCAGCCCATAGAGCCCCTTCAATACGCCAGCCAAAGGCAACCACGAATAGCAGTGTGAAGGCAAACGTCACTACCACCGACAGCAGACGCAGAGTTGCAAAGACACGAGGACGCTGCTGCATGCGAAGCTGCGCGAATGGTATCAGCACAAGTCCGTCGAGTAAGGGAATTAGCGCCGCGATCTGGACGAGGTGAGCCCCCTGACCTCGCAGCGCAAGCATCGGCGAGCTGGCGATCGGCGCTGCCAGCAGGATGGTTGCCAGAGTAACAACAACACTCAAGACCGTTACCGTTGAGAAAGCCGTGGTAAAGACCTGATGGTTTCCGTCCCCATCGTCCTTGTGCCAGAACCTCATGAACGCCGGCTCCATCCCCAATGAATAGAGGATGTTGACGAAGGCGATCATCGCGTATATCGCCGCCACCTCACCGATCTCGGTCTTGCTGAGGTTGTTCGTAAAGAGCGGCGTCAGCAAAAACGTAAGGAACCTCGACAGAACGGTCGAGATGCCGTAAACAACCGTGTCTGATGCCAGTCTGGCGATCTTGGAACTCATCCTGCTTGGGCCGGTAAGACGTTAGGGGGCAAAGTGGTGCAGACGTAGTTTTGCAGTGCTACAAACATAGGCAGAGCATCATGCGCACGCGGACCACCATCCTACCTTTCACGGCAGTTTTCACCCTTGTCTTCGGACTCTGGTCGATTGCCTCTCATGCTCAGACGGCAACCACCCCGGCAGCTCAGCGGATTGCTGACCACGTCCGCGTGCTGGCCTCGGACAGCTGCATGGGTCGCGGCCCAGGCTCGAGCGGTATCGAGAAGGCCGCCACGTATGTGATGTCGCAGTTTGAGGCGATCGGACTGAAGAAGGCCGGTCGCGCCAGCTATGGAGATCCGTTCACACTGACGACTGGCGTAAAGCTCACTGGCACAAATTCCGTGAGCTTCTCGGTCGTTATCGAACGTCCGGGCGTTCCGCTGGATCAAACGCGCCCCATTACCGTGGGATGGAAGCTTGGTGCCGACTATCAGCCGTTCGGCTTTAGCGAATCGGGCTCGGCAAAGGCCGATGTGGTCTTTGCGGGATACGGCCTATCGACGTCGTCCTACGACGACTATTCCGGCATGGACGTCAAGGGAAAGATCATCGTTGTACTGCGCGGCCTGCCGGGCTGGGCAGAAAAAGACGAGTCGCTTCGCCAGCTGTCGTCGATCCGGAGCAAGACCACCGTGGCTCGCGATAAGGGGGCTCTGGCGGTGATCTTCGTGAACAAGAACGGCGACTCCGCCGATGTACTC
>JBJTEQ010000298.1:0-3244 GCA_046092945.1 Kapaibacterium sp. (SeqCode) | reverse complement strand
ACGTGCCATCAGCTGAAACTCCGGTGACGGCAGGGCAAGCACCATTACACCGGACTTCGTCGCCCGGTAGTCAAAATCAAAATCTTCGTTTGTTAGCAGGGACTCGTCGTAGCCCCCTACTTGTTCCCACACGGAGCGATTGTAGCATGACATCACGGCATGCGATACGCGAACGGGCTTGCTGAGATTGCGTCGCGATGCGGTGCCCCCTGTTCCAAAGACACTGGACTGCAACGTTGAGATCGCATAGGATAGGGGTCTATCTGATCCCGGTACAAACCGCACTCGGGGTCCGACCACTTGCGCCCCACTCTGCGCAAGAGCCTGCACGATCTCGTCCACATAGGTGTGCGGAACGCGCGAATGCCCATCAACACGGATGATCACACGTCCACTAGCGTGCTCCACTGCCCTGTTCAAAGCCGACGGAATACTGCGCTTGTCGTTCGTGAGTACGCTCAGCGCAAAACGAAATCTCGCGCTCGCAATGGCGGCATCGAGGATCTCTCGTGTTCCATCATGGGAACAGCCATCGGCAACGATCACTTCCATCGTGCCGGCAAATGTCTGCGCATGCAGATCAGCCAGCACCTGCTCAATGGTGCTGCGCTCATTGCGACATGGAATGATCACGGATACGTCGATCGGCACGGCGCAAGTTACGATGAGGTCTGAGGTTTGAGGTGTGGGGTGTGGGGTTTGCGGTGTGGGATATGGGGTGTGAGGCGTGCCGAAGGCATCCATCGTGCGAAGCACACCTCGTGCGAAGCACACCTCGCAGCGCAGCTGCACCTCGTGCGAAGCACAACTCGTGCCGAGGCACACCTCGTGCCGAAGCCGCCTATCTGCTGACGACCATCACCTGATGCGCCCGCTCATTCCCCATGCGCAGTTCAATGACATACGAGCCACTCGGCAGGTTGCCGGCTGTGACTGGCACGGAATGCTGTCCGGAGCTCTGGTATTCGCTCACGAGTGTTGCTACGTGCAGGCCAAGGTTGTCGAAGAGGTTCAGGTGGACTATGCCTTCGGTGCGCAGATCATAGGAAACGGTGGCATCGCTGCGCACGGGGTTAGGAGCAACCGGCGCGAATGTGAATGCTTGCGTCGAAACGCTTGGTGTTTCGTCAACAGCAGTGGTTTGCCCCTTGATCACCTTAACCGTGTCGAAGTTGTCGAAGAGGACCTGTTTGACAACGGACTTCTTCGCTCCGAACCACTGTTCGAGGATGCTGGCATAGATCTGACGGAAGTCGAACTGGATAGGAAGGTTGCCGTCCTTGAGATTGGACAGGTTTGGGCTGGTGCCGGCAATCCCTTCCTGAGCCATGCTACCGAGGACGAACATCGGTGCCGAGGTTCCGTGATCAGTACCATAGCTCTCGTTTGAGTTGGCGCGACGTCCAAACTCGGAGAACGTCATTGATACCACACGCTCGGCAACACCGAGTTTTTCAATGTCGCGCTGGAACGTGGTCATCGCCGCTGAGACCTGCTCAAGCAGGTTGGCATGGGTGCCCATCGTCGGCTCGGTAGCATCCGTCTGGCCGGCGTGGGTATCAAAGCCCCCTAGCTGAACAACATACACGCGGGTTTTGAGTCCGCCGGCAATGAGCCGCGCAACGATCTTCAGCTGATCGGCCAGCCGGTTACCCGTCGGGTACGTCTCGATGTTCTTCGCCTTATCAGCCGCTGCTTTGATGACGGTGCTGAACTGCATGGACTTTGACTGCACTTCGCGAACGTACGTGATGTTGGCAGCGGCCAGCTTTGTCGATGGCAGATCCGACCCCGGGGCGTCCGTGCCGCTGACGAGCCGGTAGAATGTTTCCGGATCCTGCAGGGCAATGCCCATCGACTGGTGCTCGAGTCCTGTTAGGGCAAGTCCCACCACAGCCGCCATCTGAATAGCGATCGGGTCAGGCATGGTAGCGTTCGGAAACCCCACAGGATAGTTAGGATACTCCATGTCCAGATACCGTCCGAGCCATCCCGTGGTCTCATTCACGTTCGATGCGCTGGCGCTCATCCAAATGTCTGTTGAGCGGAAGTGCGAAAGATTCGGATTCGGATACGACACGCCTTGGATGATACCCAGCTTCTTCTCGTCCCACAGCTGCTGCATCCCTGTCATGTTCGGATGCAGTCCGGCGCTGGATGTCAGCTTGAGGGCCGACTTTTCGGGAATGGCAATGTTCGGACGAAGCTTTGCGTAGGTAGCGTAATCGTTGAGCGGGATCACCGTGTTGAGGCCGTCGTTCCCACCATTGAGCTGCACCAGCACCAGCACGCGGTCCGTTTCGGCTTCGACGTTGTAGAGGTCATGCAATGCCGGACCATCATAGGCCTTGAGGGGCAGGCCATTGAAAAGGATCGGCAGGGTAACGGCTCCCGTAGCGCGGGCGATGAATGACCGGCGGGATAGCCCCTTTAAGGTTGGTTCGTATTTCATGGTCGTGACTCCTTATCCGAGTTGGAACTCCGCCATGCGGAAGATATACTTAAACAAACGGTCCAGCGGTGTGCGAACAGCATTGAAGGCCGAGACCTTTGTCGGGTCGGCCAGATGCGCATTCCACAGCGTAGCCCACTCGTAATAGCGTCCGCCATTCATCAGAACCTCTTCGGCCAGCATCATCGTGGTCGATTCTGTGAATGGCACGGCAAAGAAGATCTCATTCAGCTGAGCGATCATATCCAGTGAATCGTTCGCCCCCTGCAGCTGCTTGACGAATGCCACGGTATCGAGGATCGGCTTTTTACCAAGCGCGTTGTTGTTGACCAGCAGCGCATCCGTGAAGCCGTTGCGGAGCGGCAGCGTTGCCGTTGTCAGCCACATACGGTAGAAGTCCGGCGATTGATAATACGCCTCCCAGCCGGCCACACTGGCGGGGTCGTTCAGGTCCATCTGCTGCGCCGCGAGGGATGTGGCGATGCCGCCGTAGAACCGCGACTCGAGCGTGGGGTCGACAAGGGGCTTCCATCCCGGAACGGCCCTCAAGAGACCGATCACCATATCCGCCGGTGAGCGCAGCTGACTGCCCCGTAGGGCAACATCAAAGAAGTGCTCGGACGAGAGAAGCGTTTGAAGGATGGGTCCGACGTTATAGCTGTTGTTGCGTAGCTGATTGGCAAGGGGCTTGATGATATCGTTGCGGACCTCGTCACTGACATCACTATTGACGAACCAGCGGTAAAGCCGCAGCACAAGGTACTCGGCAGTGGCGTTCTGCTCGAAGATCAT
>JBJTEQ010000297.1:0-2988 GCA_046092945.1 Kapaibacterium sp. (SeqCode) | reverse complement strand
CATCATCAGTTCGTTTTGTCTCTCCGCTCAGGAGATGACGCGGTATGTGGATCCGATGACGGGGACAGGGGGCGTTGGGCATACGTATCCTGGGGCAACGTTGCCGCACGGGATGATGCAGCTGAGTCCGGACACCCGGCGTGATGGAAGCTGGGAGGGGTGTGCAGGATACTACCACAGCGACTCGCTCATCTATGGCTTTTCGCATACGCATCTAAGCGGAACGGGGTGTTCGGATTACGGCGACATCCTGGTAATGCCGTTTACGGGTTCAGTCAGCTTCGATCCCGCAGTGTATGCCTCTCGATATCGTCACGACGATGAGAAGGCCGAGCCGGGATATTATGCGGTAACACTTACCGACGACAATATTCGCGCTGAGTTCACAACAACACTGCGCGCCGGCATGCATCGGTTTCGTTTCATGGGGTCTTCGGCAAAGGGGCGAAAGCTTCTCGTTGATCTACGTCACCGCGACAATACCCTTGATGCAAAGCTGACGCTCGTTTCTCCCACGCGCATCGAGGGATTCCGTCGGAGCGAGGCATGGGCCAAAGACCAGCACATCTACTTTGTGATGGAGTTCTCTGAGCCAATCCTCTCCTGTGACACCGGCACGACTGTGAAGCCCCTTGCCATTGGCGGTTCACAGAACGGGACGAACGTTGCCGTGGCATTGGACTTCGGCGACCGCACAAAGGATCTTCTCGTGCGTATTGGCATCTCGAGTGTTGATGTTCAGGGGGCTCGGCGCAACCTCGAAGCGGAGATCCCCCACTGGGATTTCGATCGTGTGCTCAGTCAGGCAGCGCAGGCGTGGGAGAGCGAGCTCGGTCACATACGTGTGCGTGGTGGGACCAATGAGCAGCTCGTAAACTTTGCGACGGCACTCTACCACACGATGGTGGTGCCGAATGTGATGTCGGATGTGGACGGACGCTACCGTGGACGTGATGATAGCATTCACACGGCGAAGGATCACACGCAGGACACGGTGTTCAGTCTGTGGGATACCTTCCGGGCGGCGCACCCGCTGTACACGCTGATCGACAGCGTCCGTACTCTTGACTACATCAAGACGTTTCTCAATCAGTATCGTCAGGGTGGACGCCTCCCAGTGTGGGAACTGAGCGCGAATGAGACCGATTGTATGATCGGTTATCATAGTGTACCGGTTATCGCCGACGCGCTTGTGAAGGGCATTGGTGCTTTCGACACAACTCTGGCCCTCGAGGCTATGAAGGCCAGCGCAACGTGGGATCACCTAGGCCTGCCAGCCTTTCTGGCAAGGGGCTACATCGGCGTCGAGGACGAGCACGAGTCGGTATCGAAAACGCTCGAGTATGCCTACGACGATTGGTGCATCTCCGAGGTTGCACGCATGCTCGGACGCACCGACGACATGAGTGAATATCAACGTCGGGCAGCGTCATACCGCAATGTCTACGACAACGTTTCCGGCTTCATGCGTCCGCGTCGGAACGGGGCCTTCCTCGAGCCCTTCGAACCACGCGAAGTGAACAATCACTACACAGAAGCCAATAGTTGGCAGTATTCATTCTTTGTGCCGCAGGACATTCCGGGACTAATCACGTTAATGGGTGGCCCCCTGAATGCTGAACGTAAACTTGATGAGCTCTTTTCAGCGCCCACAACAACAACGGGTCGAGATCAGGCAGATATCACGGGGCTCATCGGACAGTATGCACATGGCAACGAGCCGAGCCACCACATGGCCTATCTCTACAACTACATCGGACGTCCGTGGAAAACGCAGCGTCTTGTGCGGCAGATCATGGATAGTCTCTACAAGCCCGGCCCAGAGGGCCTGCCGGGCAACGAAGACTGCGGTCAGATGTCGGCCTGGTACGTCTGGAGTGCCCTTGGTCTCTACCCCGTCACCCCCGGTAGTCCGTACTACGCCATCGGCACGCCGCTCTACGACACTGCCGACGTCACCATCGGCGATCATCGTCTGCGCATCCGTGCAAAGCGTGCATCGCGAGCATCCATCTACGTAGATGACGTGCTTGTGGATGGCAAGCCCCTTGCCGGCAATCTCATCACGCATGATGCGATTACGACGGCGCGAGAGATCGTGTTTGTTCTCTCGGATGCGCCCAATATGAAGCGCGGCACGGAGATCGAAACGCGCGGTGCACTTCCGGATGCCAGCTTCGTCGAGGCCCCGATCATTGCCTCGCCCGCTATTCTGTTCACCGACAGCACCACCGTGCACATCTTGGGTGATAACGTTCGGTACAGTATCAATGGCGACTCCACATCGTTGCCGCTGGCGTACACGGGGCCCATTACCATCACAAGCACCACGCGCGTTTCTGCACGTTCCTATGCAGGTAGCGACTCCAGTGGAGTCACTACGTCTGTGTTTCGCCGCATCCCTGCTCGGTGGAAGGTCATCCTGCATAGCACACCAAATCCGCAGTACCTCGCTGATGGTCCCATCTCCATGATCGACGGTGTGCGTGGAAGTGTTATCTGGCGAAGGGGCGACTGGCACGGCATCCAGGGTCAGGACATGGACGTTGAGATCATCATGGACACCCTCACCGAGCTCCGCAGCGTCAGCGCCGGCTTCCTTCAGGACGTCCGCTCATGGATCGTCTATCCGAGCGCCATCACCATGCAGGCGTCACCTGATGGCATTAACTGGACTAACGTCGGCAGCGCCACGCACACTATCCCGGTTACCGGCATGACATCCCAGACCACCACTCTGACCGTAAACTTTGCTCCTATTCGCACCCGTCATGTGCGCGTACGCGCAACCACCTTCGGCCCCCTACCATCCTGGCATCCCGGTGCGGGTAATCCAGCCTTTATCTTCTGTGATGAGGTCCAGCTGCGCTAGGTGTGAGGTTTGAGGTTTGGGGTGTGAGGTTTGGGGTGCAATCGTCATTCCTGCGAAAGCAGGAATCCATCTTCGTCATTCCTGCGAAAGCAGGAATCAATCTTCGTCATTCCTGC
>JBJTEQ010000296.1:0-2679 GCA_046092945.1 Kapaibacterium sp. (SeqCode) | reverse complement strand
GAAGGCCTGCGAGCAAGAATTGCAGTAATGCAGAGACCGGCAGAGTGTTGGCCCGAACGGACTCTTCAGCGTGGTCTTTCGCGATCCGCAGTAAGGGCATGCCACATTGTTCAGAACGTCCAGTTCAAGCGTCAGCGACTCGTATGGTTCAGGAGGAGCCAAGCCATGCTTCAAGAGGGCTGCGCGCCCCTTTTCCGTCAATCGATTAGTTGTCCAGGGGACATCAAAGGAAACCGACACCTCAACATTGGTAACGCCAAGATCACGGACGGCCTGTTTAACGTCTTTCCGCATCACATCGATAGCCGGACAACCAACAAAGGTCGGCGTCATGCGTACGCTGACATTGTCATCCGAGTGAACTGTTACATCTGTGATGATACCCATGTCCACCACCGAGATCGTTGGTATCTCCGGGTCGCGCACAGCTAGCAATGCGGTAAGCACGTCGTCTTTCGTCATATCACCACTGTGCGGTTGGGTCCTGACGATATACTTCAGTCATCTCATCAAGGAGCGGTGCAAGATGCTCGGTATGATATCCGTCACGTCCGCCAAGAACGGCACTAGCATCAGCGGGGACCTCGAGCTTTGCTTTCGCGAACACATTGCCGACAAAATCGACCCAGCGCTCACGAAGAACATCTTCACCCGGAAACACACCATCGTGGACAAGATCGCCATCGCCTTGGCGGACCTCAAAGATTCCGAGTGCAAAAGGCCACACAGTGCGAAGTGCCGACTGCATGCGCGCCTTTGATTCTTCAGAACCCTCTGCTCCAAGCTGGATGATCCAGGTTTGGGCATGGTAAAGGTGATACTTCAACTCGCCGCGGATCTTCAATGCAAGTTTTGCAAGGGGTTCAAAGGAGCTTTCGCACAATGCCGTCCACCGAACATACTCGGCGGCATCAAAGAGAAAGTGCCGTATGAGGGAGAAGTCGTACTCGCCATTCGGCAGCTCTACCAGATGACAGCAGCGCATAAGCTGCTCCGTACGTCCAAAGGCCATGGCGTCGGGGTCTGCCCCCTCGAAATGTTCATGCAGGATGGCATAGAGTGCCTGTGCATGACCCAGCTTATCCTGGGCAATCGAAGAAAAAGCAATGTCCTCTTCGAGAAGCGGTCCAAGTCCGGTCCACTCAGAATGGCGATGTGCCAGGATCAGCACATCATCAGCCATACGAAGCAGCATGTCCTTCATCGCATCACGATTCATTGGCGTTGCCCTCCTGCTGCTTCTTTTTGTAAGCCTCTACCTTGTTGCGCACCATATATGCGCCGACGTCGCGATAGGTCTTTTCGGGTGTTGTGGTAAAGATGTCGGAATCAGCCGCCTCCATCGTGACCACATCGCGGGTGTTTACAACCCACAGGTTGACGGTCTGGCCGCGGCGTCCATACTGTTCTTTGGCCAGCAGCAGTGCCATTTCCGCATTGGGTGCATGAACGATGCCAACATGCATGTGGTGCGCACCGGTCTTCCCCTGGTGAAACACCTCATAGGTGTGAAACTGATCTAATTCTGCCTTTGGTTCCGGTGCAGATTCCGGATCCTTGTCGATTCCAAGTCGCGTCACGCGCGGATCGAGCGAAATCATCGTAGCCATGAGTGCAAACTACGAAGTTTCTTTGGGCCGCTCGCCCCCTGAGATCACCGATTCACGATGAACGGAAAGCTGTAGAGCTGCTGTCCCTGAACCTGCAATGTCAGTACGTACGGACCTGTGGGAAGGTCACCGATGTTGAACTGATGCTCATAAGCTAGTCCCACATCAAGTGCCGTAGGACCTGCAACAGATACACCCATGACGTCATGAATGGACGCTGTGACGATCTGTCGGTGGGTACCGGTCTGACCGACAGCAAGGAACAGGCGATCCGACGCGGGGACGGGGTACGGGGCTCGCATCTGCCAGGCACTCCCGGCTTTCACGATCGTGGTCTGTGCTGGTATGTCACAACGTGTTACACCCTGGTGGATGATCGGCAATCCGGTCGTATACACCGGAACACCGATCGTGCTACATGTGTCGTCAAAGAGAAGTGTGTCTACAACGAGCCCCGTATCGATCGCAGAGGCACAGATCTCAACATCACCCACAGCTTTGGGCTTGATAGTGATCGGGAACTGCGCCTTCGGCACGGAGAACAGGACGTTACCCGCGAATCGAACATCACGGAGGATCAAGTCTCCACTATCAGCGGTGTTACGAACCTGAATGCGTCTACATCGCATCGTGCCCTCCTCATGATCTTCGATCGTGTATGATGGAGCTGAAGAGGCGAACATAAATTCGGCCTTATTCTTCGTGTTCAGAACAACAACCTCGATCGGATTTGACGTACCTGCACATCCGTTTTTGTCAACAACCTGCAGCGTGTATCGGCCAGCCTGGGACGTGACGATCGACTTTGTTGTCTCGCCGTTTGACCATCGATAAGCGCGATAATCCTGATCCGGACGCAACTCTACCTGCTGTCCGATACAAATCGTTGTCTGTGTCAGTGAAGTGATCTTCGGACTCGGCAATGGAATCACCACAACATCGAAAGAAGCGCGCTTGATGCAGCCTGCCGTATCAACGGTTTCGCAGGTCACGCCACCCTGCGTCCAACGGCGGATAGCCTCTGTCGTGTCTCCTGTTGACCATCGCCATTGTCGCACAGGACCTGAGA
>JBJTEQ010000295.1:0-5454 GCA_046092945.1 Kapaibacterium sp. (SeqCode) | reverse complement strand
GTGCCGGACTTTACGAGTTTCTATCGCGGCGTGGACGTTCTGATCGTGGATGACATCCAGTTCCTGGGTGGCAAGGAAAAGACGCAGGATATGTTTTTCCACACGTTCAATGCGTTACATCAGGAAGGCAAGCAGCTGATCCTGACCTCGGATAAGCAACCGAAGGACCTGGCAGACCTCGATGAGCGTCTGATCTCCCGCTTCCAGTGGGGCCTCACAACAGATATTCAGCCCCCTGACCTTGAAACACGCATTGCCATCCTCCAGCAGAAGAGCATGGAAGAAGGCATGGATCTACCGGGAGACGTTCTCGAATACGTGGGACGCCATGTCACCAGCAGCGTCCGTGAGCTTGAGGGTTGTCTGATCTCACTTCTGGCAAAGGTCTCGCTTGACAGCCGCGAGCTGACGATCGAGCTGGCGAAGGAAGTCGTCCGTGGCGTGTCGAACTCGTTCGGGGGTCGCACACTTACCATAGATGAGATCAAGAAAGAAGTCTCAGAATACTATACGATCGAGGTTGCCCTGCTCTCGGCAAAGACCCGTAAGCACGAAGTAGTTCTGGCACGTCAGATGTGTATGTATCTGGCCAAGCAGCTCACGCAGACGTCGCTCAAGAGTATTGGTCTGCACTTTGGTGGACGTGACCACACAACGGTCCTCCACTCGTGTCAGCAGATCCTGAATTACATCGACACGGATAAGAAGATCCGTCACGACGTCGATGTTCTCAAGAAGCGGCTGCGGGGTTAAGCCCCCTTCACGATCATCTCATATTCCTGTTGCGTTAGTGGCAGAACACTGAGTCGTGCCTGACGCACGAGTGCCACGTTGTTCATATCAGGCATGGCCTTGATCTCTGCGAGTGTTACTGGTTTCTTCAGGGGGCGAACTGGCTTCAGATCAACGACCACCCATGCCGGCTCATCGGTTGTTGGATCCTGATAGGCAGTCTTGGCCACCTCGGCAATGCCGACGGCTGCCTTGACGTCGCTCGAGTGATAGAAGATCACCTGATCTCCCTTTTCCATGGCCTGCATGTTATTGCGGGCCTGGTAGTTGCGGACGCCATCCCAGAAGGTGCGCTTGTCCTTTTGAAACTGTTCCCAGGAGTAGACCTCGGGTTCGGACTTCACAAGCCAGTAGTTCATTGGTTGTCTTCCTTATGGTTTGCAGCGGACGATAACGCTGAGCACTGCCGGCTTTGAACTGCCGGTGTGGTTGACGGTATACAGGACGGTGTTGAGCGTGTCTGTAAAGTGCTTGGCATTGATCTGCACGTAGATCTTGGCAGGGGTTGTGTCATGCATCAGCGGACGCTGCACAGAGGCAGAGGCACAGCCACACGAGCCGCTGACACCGGTAACGCGGATCGAATCACCATGATCGCTGTAGAGCTTGATCATCGATTGCACGAAGCCCGACGAGTCGCGATCAACGACGAGTGTTGGTGGATCGAACCGCACACCTCCATGCATCACGGGATTACCACCCGCCGTGACGGAGGACAGGAAAATGGTCGCGAGTACAGCAACGAGAATGGCGTGCAAGTTTCGAACAAGGTTCTTCATGGATCAGGCGGTTGGTTCGCTGAGAGAATCAATGATGTCACTGACGTCAAAGAAGCCCGTTCGGTGTTGAATCCACTGCGCAGAAAGGAGAGCCCCTTGAGCAAATCCCTGACGGTTCTTCGCTGAATGGGTGATCTCGATGCTCTCGTACGGACCGTCGATCGTTACCTGGTGACATCCAATGATCTCGCCGACGCGGGATGACGTAACGTGCAGTGCCGATGAGTCAATGCGCTCATGCTGCGTTTCAGTTTCAACATGGGTCTTACGAGAAAGTCCGGCAAGAATGTTCTGGGCAGTGCTCAGTGCTGTGCCGCTTGGACTGTCCTTCTTCCGATGATGGTGCCACTCATGCACAGCTACATCGAAGCTCTCGTGAGGGTTGATGAGCTCAGCCGCGCTTCGAACGATCCGAAGAAACAGATGTGTGCCGATGTTGAAGTTCGAGCCCCAGACGCAGCCGATGGATGCGTCCGTGATGACCTGGCGTACCTCGTCCATGCGGTCGTACCATCCGGTGGTGCCGATCACTATCGGACGGTTCAGGCGCGCAGCAGCGCGGACGTTATCGAGCACAGCATCCGGCCAGGAGAAGTCGATGGCCACATCGAAGTTGGCCTGCTTTGCAGAAGTGATCGGTCGGTCGACGTCGAAGATCGATGTTACCGTTATACCAAGGGGCTCGGCAAGGCGCTCAACTTCGTGGCCCATAGCCCCATGACCAATGATCGCTAGGCGCGTCATGCATCCTCCGCCAGAGTTGAGAGAACACCATCACGCAATTCATAGCGGTCACAGTTCGGTATGAGCTGCGTCAGAAGCGGATCCGTTGTTGTGATGATCATCCCGATACTGCGTCGCAGGCACGTTGACGTCAGCACGTCAAACAGCGTGCGAAAGGATGTCTCATCCATTGATCGGAATGGGTCGTCAACGAGCAGCATTTCCACCGGACCCAGCAGGGCCTGCGCAGCACCTGCCTGAAGCTGCTCGCCGGACGAAAGTTCGGCTGGGTATGAGGTCCGACGGTGGCTGAGTCCAACATCAGCTAGTCCCTCGAGTGCGGCTACCGTTGCTTCTTCACGGGTCAGGCCACGTCCGCCGGCAACGAGAAGCATATTCTCAAACAGGTTCAGATCAGGATGAAAGACCGGTGTGGCGATTACGCCAATGCGACGAATGATCGAGCGACGCTTCGATGATGAAATGCCGGACAACGACACGGCATCAACGAGCACGTCACCCGTTGTTGGCCGCACATCGCCGCGCATCAGTGCATGAAGCAACGACTTGCCGGAGCCGGTAGGACCAACGATCACAGCAATGCTTGGGCTCTCGATGGAAAGCGGTGCACTGGTAATGATCGGGCCATGGGCTGACCGATACGTAACGTCGCTGAGCTCAATACGCATACGCAAAGTTAGGGCGTGGCGTCGCTGTCCGCCACGCTGGTAGGGGGCTCTCCTGCACCCATCAGCACGGCGATCGGACGCGTGGACTCAACACTGTCCAGAAGTGCCTTGGCAACGGCCATGATCGGGATGGACAGCACCATGCCCACGATGCCCCACATCCACCCCCAGAAGATCAGAGAAAACAGCACAACCACCGGACTGAGGTCCAGACGGTCGCCTATGACCTTAGGCTCGATCGCATTGCCGATGATGTTGTGAGCAATGGTCAGCACTGCAGCGAGAAAGAGCACGTTCGGAACATCCTGTGTCTGGAGCAAAAAGAGGACGGACGGAATGAGCGTGGAGATGATCGAGCCGATGTTCGGGATGTAATGGAACACAAACGCCAGAAGGCCGATGAGGGGTGCGAAATCGACTCCGAAAAACTCGAGGATGACCCACGTGATGAGTCCGTTGAGAATGTTGAATCCGGTCTTAACGAGCAGGTACTTTCGGACCTTCGTGTTCAGAGTTCGGAAGAGTGACAGCACCATGGTGCCCCGTTCATCTGGGAAGGCATTACGCACCTTGAGTGGGAAGGCTTCCTGACCGGCCACCATGAATACCAGGTACAGCAACACCATAAAACTGTCACTCAGAACGGATACAGCCGCAGAAAGCTGCTGCGTGGCAATGGATGTTACCCGCTCGGCAGAGACAATGTCGCCCCAGGTAATGGACTTCACCTTAGCGCGGCGAAGCATGGGCGATATAGCGTCGTTCGCCGAGGCAAGTACGCGCTGGAGCTGCTGCGAGTAATACGGTGAGCGTTCCTGAAAGGCCTCCACGCCGGCAGCTACGATGAGCGAAACCACCCAGAGTGCCGAGCCGGCAATGATCAGGACGATCAACAGACTGAGCGCCATGGGAACACGTCTGGCTCGCAGGCTTTGCACAAGGGGCTTGAACAGAATGGCCAGAAAACCGGCAAGCACAAAGGGAATAAGGATCCCGCCGAGGTGCTTCAAGACGATTCCCATCGCGATAACGGCGATCATTGCCGCTGAGAACGCCGTCACCCGTGACCATGGTGTGTTCTGAGCCATGGCAGCAATATAGGACGCGTGTTGCATCGCAGTGCCGGTGACGTGGTATTTTTGCCGTCCTCTTTCCCATCGCAACGCCACGGAGTCGACATGCAGCGCGGACCTATATCACAGTTTATCGAATCGAACTATCTGCACTTCAACGCAGCAGCATTGGTCGATGCCGCCAAGGGCTATGAGACGCATCTGGCCGAGGGCGGAAAGATGATGGTCACTCTGGCTGGTGCCATGAGCACGGCCGAACTCGGTATCAGTCTTGCCGAGATGATCCGTCAGGACAAGGTGCAGATCATCTCCTGTACGGGCGCGAATCTCGAAGAAGACATCATGAACCTTGTGGCGCATTCGCACTACAAGCGCGTTCCGAATTACCGCGACCTTTCGCCAAAGGATGAGTGGGAGCTTCTGGAAGGGGGCTTCAACCGCGTCACCGATACGTGCATCCCGGAAGAGGAAGCATTCCGTCGTATCCAGAAACACATCTACAAGCAGTGGAAGACGGCCGAAGATGCCGGTGAGCGGTACTTCCCGCACGAGTACATGTACAAGATGCTGCTGAGCGGTGAGATGGAGCAGTACTATGAGATCGATCCGAAGAACTCGTGGATGATCGCCGCTGCGGAGAAGAATCTGCCGATCGTTGTGCCGGGCTGGGAAGACTCGACGATGGGCAACATCTTCGCCTCGTACTGCATCAAGGGCGAGCTGACATCGACCACAATGAAGAGCGGCATCGACTACATGGTATGGCTTTCCGACTGGTACCGCAAGAACTCCGAAGGCAAGGGCGTCGGGTTCTTCCAGATCGGCGGGGGCATAGCGGGCGACTTCCCGATCTGCGTGGTGCCGATGATGTACCAAGATCTTGAGTGGCACGACGTGCCGTTCTGGTCGTACTTCTGTCAGATCTCCGACAGCACAACATCCTACGGATCGTACTCCGGCGCGGTGCCTAACGAAAAGATCACCTGGGGCAAGCTGGATATCACCACGCCGAAGTTTATCATCGAGTCGGACGCAACCATCGTTGCTCCGCTCATCTTCGCCTGGCTCCTAGGTCAGTAACGAAGGGGGCTGATGAGCCCCTTGTCATGCGTTAACGAACGATCAGAACGCGCGCGTTGTAGTTCTGCTGCTGCAGGATATACATCCCCGTTGGCAGATCGTCAATGCGCTGAGTTGAGCCCGATGTTGGCAGGTATGCCACGCGGTGTCCATGCGATGAGTACACCGACACATCGGGCGTGCCCGGTGCTACCGTGATGGTATGCCCGTCACAGGTCCACCATGATGCACCGTCTGCGTCATCCACCGATGCAGGAAAGTCTCCGAGAACCACGTCAACATAGATGGGCAGGTGATCTGAAGCACAGAGAAGAGCAG
>JBJTEQ010000294.1:0-2277 GCA_046092945.1 Kapaibacterium sp. (SeqCode) | reverse complement strand
CGCTATTGCCCTTGTTGCAACGCTCTATGGCTATACCGGACTCAGCAGCTGTGCTGCACTACTCGCACTGATGCCAAACGTTCTCGCTGAAGAATCACCCGATGGAAAGAAGATCCTCGCAACGGTACTGTTGGCCCCCTTCATCTTTGCCATCATTCATGGCGTTTGGGCGGCGGGAGTTGTGGTTGGACTTCTCGTCGGCCGCGTCTATCGACGTTAATGACTTTTAGTTCTCGGCGGCACGTCGCTGCTTTGGCTGACGTGTTGCCGCATCCTGCTGCTCAGAGAGTTCGAGCAGGGGGCTTGCACCACGCTCCACAACGTCGGCTGTGATAACGCATTTGCGCACACCGGCCACATCAGGAATGGTGTACATGATCGGGTTCATCACTGACTCCAGCACACCCCGGAGCGCACGCGCTCCCGTGCGACGCTTCTGAGCTTTAGCAACGATGCACTCAAGGGCTGCCGGTTCGAAGACGAGCTCGACGCCTTCGAGCAGAAGAAGCTTCTGGTACTGCTTCACGAGGGCGTTCTTTGGTCCCGTAAGTATGTCCAGCATTGCCTCGTTGGTAAGCTGATGCAACGCTGTTACTACAGGAAGACGTCCGATAAACTCGGGGATAAATCCGAAACGCATCAGATCTTCCGGTTCAACGTGCAGCAGAAGGTCCATCGACTCTTCCACCGTTGCCGGTGTTGATGCGGTGAATCCCATCGTTGTGGGTTTCATTCTCTTGGCGATGATCTTCTCGAGTCCTTCGAATGCTCCGCCACAGATGAACAGCACGTTACGCGTATTGACGTATACCAGCGACTGTTCTGGATGCTTGCGTCCGCCCTTCGGTGGAATGCCCGCCACGGTGCCTTCAAGGATCTTCAGCAGGCCCTGCTGCACCCCTTCACCGGAAACATCACGGGTGATGGATGCGCTGTCGCTCTTGCGGGTGAGCTTGTCGATCTCATCAACATAGATGATGCCGCGCTCGGCGCGCTCGACGTTGTAATCGGCATTCTGCAGGAGGTTGACGATGATCGATTCGACGTCGTCTCCAACGTAGCCGGCCTCGGTAAGCGTAGTAGCGTCGGCAATAGCAAACGGAACGTCCAGAATGCGAGCCAGCGTCTGAGCCAGAAGGGTCTTGCCGGTGCCGGTAGGACCGAGCATCAGGATGTTCGACTTCTCGATCTCCACCTCGTCGAAGCTGCTGACCAGATGCTGGGATTGAATGCGCTTGTAGTGGTTGTAGACAGAGACCGACAGAACTTCCTTTGCTTGGTTCTGTCCGATCACATGCTCGTCGAGCTGGCGCTTGATCTGCGAGGGCTTCGGCAAGGCCTTTACATCAGTGCGGAGCTTCGGTGCCGGAGCATTCTTCTTCAGAATCTCAACCGAATTCTGCACGCAGACGTCGCAGATATAGACGCCCTTGCCAGCGATCAGACTCCCGACCTCTTGGGAGCTTCGATTGCAGAATGAACAGTGCAGAATTTCCGATGTGCTCATATTCCTTCCCCCAGGTGCAGCGCAATTATACCGGTCGCGTCAGGATCTTGTCAATGAGACCGTATCCGAGCGCTTCTTCCGGAGACATGTAGTAGTCCCGGTCAGCATCCTTCTTGATGGTCTCATAATCCTTGCCCGAGTGCGCCCCGATGATGCCGTACAGGGTGTCGCGGATACGGAGCATTTCCTTCGTGTAGATCTCAATGTCTGTTGCCTGACCCTGCGTTCCACCAAGAGGCTGGTGCATCATGATGCGTGAATGGGGCAGAGCATAGCGCTTGCCCTTAGCACCGGCGCAGAGAAGAACCTGGGCCATGGATGCCGCCATGCCAACGCAGATTGTCGAAATGTCGGGCTTCACGAACTGCATCGTGTCATAGATCGCAAGACCTGCCGACACGCTCCCGCCAGGAGAGTTGATGTAGATCGAGATATCCTTTGTTGGGTCTTCGCTCTGGAGGAACAGCAGCTGTGCGATCGTCAAACTGGCCGTGATGTCATCAATCGGCGAACCGATGAAGATGATCCGCTCCTTGAGCAGTCGTGAATAGATGTCGTAGGCGCGCTCGCCACGACTTGTCTGTTCGACGACCATTGGTACGAGTTGGTTCTGCATGGCTGCGTCCTGTTAAAACAGAATGTTCATTGGATTGATTGCCGTATCAGGCCTCAATGTCATCCGCGTTGACGTCGGTAATGATCGCGTAGTCTATCAGCGTACGGACGGCCTTTTCGGCCAGAAGCTGCTCTTCTACTGACTCGTTCTGACG
>JBJTEQ010000293.1:0-6542 GCA_046092945.1 Kapaibacterium sp. (SeqCode) | reverse complement strand
GTACGCCCGCATCCTGTCCGGCTTCAGCCACACGCGCATGGCATATTGTCGGCTACCAAGGATCGTTGCCGAGGCAATCCCGGGAATGCGCCGGATCTCAGCGATCAGATTCACATTCGCGTAGTTGTACAGAAAGGTCTGATCGGCTTTGGCATCCGTACTGTACAGATTCACGTACATCAGCATGCTCGGAAGCACCGGTGTAAGAACAACACCTTCACGCTGTACAAGCTCGGGGAGAAGGGGCATTACCTGATCGACGCGCGTCTTCACGCGCACTACCGCTTCGTTTGGATCAGTACCAGGTTCGAAGATCACGCGCAGCGTTGCCTCACCGGCACTCGTAGCATCAGATGCGATGTAGCGCATTCCCTGAACACCGTTGATCGACTGCTCGAGGGGAATTAGCGTCGACTTCACAAGGACGTCGGCACTTGCGCCGGGATAGAAGACGGCAATATTCACCGTCGTTGGGGCAATCTGTGGAAACTGCTCTGTAGGCAATTGGCGCATCGCCAATAGACCGAGGAAGACGATCACAATCGAGAGGACGATCGCCAGTACCGGCCGGTTAAGGACGTTCTTAAACATGCGTTGAATCTCTCAATTGAGTTTTATTCCGCCGTCAAATGAAGTGCGTTCATGGCCTCCACAGGAGACTTGAAGGTGTATTCGATCTTGTCGTTCTCGTGAACCTTGCGTAGCCCTTCGATGAGCACCTTGTCTCCATCGGACAAGCCATCAGAAACGGCATAGATGTGCTGCAGCTCCGCAAGCACCGTGATCTGACGCGAGTGCACAATGTTCTTTGCGTCAACAACGTACACGTACTTCTTATCCAGCACTTCGAAGGTGGCCTTCTGCGGAATCAGCAGGACATTCTTCAGCGGCTCGGACATCAGGATGTTGCCGGTTTCTCCGTGACGCAGCAAGCCGTTCGGATTTTGAAAGGTGGCTCGGAACGCAATGTTCCCGGTCTCATTGTTGAAATCACCTTCGATGGTGTTCATCACACCCTTCTCAGGAAACATCTGGTTGTTGGCCATCTTCAGATCAACGGTGATCGAACTGTCTTTGGGCGTATGCGTCTTGTAGTTCAGATACTGAGCTTCCGGAACATTGAAGTACACCCACATCTGCGTGTTATCGGCCAGAGCTGTAAGCATCTCGCCTTCCTCCAGCAGACTTCCTACGCGAACATGTAGCCGGTCCATGATCCCTGTAAAGGGGGCCGTGATTCTCGTAAAGTTCAGATGTGCCTCAGCAAGCCCCATCTCAGCCTTTGCTTTATCGAACTTGGCCTTCATGATGGCCAATTCGTTTTTCGAGACAACATTCTTCTCGGCAAGGGTCTTCGTGTTCTGATACTCGATCTCGGCGGCCTTTGCTTCGGCCTCTGCCTTCCGGAAATCCGCCTCATAGATCGTTGGTAGTATCTGGAACATGAGCTGTCCCTTCTTCACTACCTTACCCTCATCTACGAGAATCTTCTCGAGGTAGCCACGTTCTAGGGCCCGGATCTCGATGTGCTGGATAGCATGGATCTGGCACACGTATTCACGCACAATTGTTGTGTCTTTGCGTAAGGGGCTTGTGACAACAAACTTCACGGCCTCTTCTTGTTCCTGCTCATCCTTGTGGCAGGCGTTGAGACCAATAATGCAGATGGCAATGAAGATGATTGAACGGATGTTATTCATCGTTCACTTTCGCGGTGGTAAAAGATCATGGGTATATCAGCAAAGCGCCACGGCTCAAATGCATGGCGTATCAAACTGCCCGTGTGACGGCAGTAAAGGTGTACGGCAACAGCTACCCGGCTCTAACGGCGGGTCGCACGTGGTCAGGTTTACGAGGAGGCTAAATCAGCAGCCGTCGCACCTTGATGTATCGGGGCGTCCTGGTGAGGGACGTGCCGAGGGAACCACCTCGGTAAAGTGGTGCATCGACAGAACTCAATCGGGCCTGGTGCAGGTCGCTCAAGAGCTCGCATGTCGATAAAACCGGGTTGACTATGTCTTCTGTCGTGTCGGTTTCAGAATCAAATGGAGACAGCCGCTCGAAATGACACGTAACGGCAGCCCCCTGAACCGGTTGGTCCAATGCATACGCAGAAGCTACCTGCCCAAAGGTGACAAGGCAGAATGCTGCGAGGAGGATGGAGACGACGAGTTTCATTTCGGACAGAATTGACGACAAAGCTACGACGTTTCGTGTGTGAGACGGTTAGTTTTCCACAACTCGGCGAGATTGTGGGTGCATCGAACATTCTCCCACTCTATTCCGACGAATCGTATGGTATATGCACTCTCCGACCCTCTCTTCGATGGAGGATTTCGGGTGCCATACCCTCAACTGTCATCGAAATCACGCAAAATGGCAACTCTGTTGCCATAATGCGTTGCAAAATGGCATCAGAGTTGCCATTAGGCCGGAATTGCTTCGAGAGTACGTGGCTGCTGTCCCTGATGGTGGAACGGTGGTGATTGATGAGATCCAAAAGCTTGCCGTCCTGCTCGAAGTCGTACATGCCATCATCGGCGAGGGACAACGAAAGCGATTTGTTTTAACTGGATCGAGTGCCCGTAAACTCCGTAAAGGCAACGTCAACTTTCTTGGAGGCAGGGCCGCCCAGGTGCAGATGCACCCATACATCGGTGCTGAACTCGGAGCCGACTTCTCACTGGAGCAGGCCATTAACGTGGGTCTTGTGCCGCTGGTAGTGGAGTCTACGTCGCCCGAGGAAACTCTGCAGGCGTATGCATCGCTTTGCATCCAGCAGGAAGTACTCGCCAAAGGTCTTACCCGAAGTGATGAGCAATTCTCGCGGTTTCTCGAGGCGATCTCATTCTCTCATGGCGAGGTACTTGACGGTTGGTATCACTATCGCAATGCTCGTGCCATCATCACGCTCTTGACATCACGACGCTGGTGGAAGACGGCGACAACGAACACCTGCGTGCTATCAATCCGATAGATGATCCGATATCCGGTACTTATCACCTGCCGGTACTCAGCTGCTAGAAGGTGGTCTATCTCCGGGACAATCGATCCGCGTGAAGGCATTCGCACGAGTGTATCAATACAATCCAGAAGATCATCAACGACGGACCCAGCGCGTCCATCTGGTTCGTGTCGTTCCAGCCACTCTTCTATGTCTTCAAGATCGTACGAGGCAGCAAGCGTCACAACGACGTCATATCGCTTTGTTCTCATACTCTAGGCTTGGCGCTTTTGACGTGCACTCTGAATTCGCTTACGAACGGTATCGACGGATAGAACTTGACCCTTTCGGATCTCCGACTCTCCCTGGCGTATAAGCTTAAGCATTTCAATGGCCTCAAGCATGCGGTCATACTCGACCGGATCAACCAGTACGGCGGCAGCCTCGCCATTTTGGGTAATCACATACGGCAGGCTCGTTTCCCGAAGCGTATCAAGCATCTCTGACGCATGCGCTTTGAAATAACTAATTGGCTTGATGTTGGTGGTTTTCGACATGTGATCACCGGACTGAATATGGATCGATAAAGGACTGGTAAAGATAGCGAGTATATCTTCGTTTTCGTGTGCCTTCAAACGACCTCAACTCTGTACCTATGTACTTCCGTAATTCTGTAATCATGTACTTCCGTAATTCCGTAATTCTGCAATCATGTACTTCCGTACCTCCGTCATTATTCTCCTCCTCTCCCTGCCTGTCTTGGCACAGCCATCCGGCGATGTGCCAATGCCGGTGCTGACGGGCGATACGGCACGGCGTGTGGTGGTGTATCTCTCACCTGATGCACGTCAGGGGGCGAGTGGTACCCGACTGGACCCGATAGCATCGTTCACACCGGCGATGGCGCGGATGAAGGAGCTAACGTCGAGCATGACAGGTCGCGTTGCATGTGCGCTGGTGTTCCTACCCGGACGCTACAAGCTTACCGAGCCGTTCATCCAGTTCACCAAAGACTACATCGTTGCTGGCAGTAGTGGACAGCGTAGGCTGGAGGTGAGTTTTATCGGTGAAGGGACGGTTGTTCTCGATGCATCGGGAATAAAGGTTCCACCCGGACATGGCGTGATCACACCTTCGGGTAGTGGCATCGAGATCCGCAACCTCCGCATTGCTAATAGTAGCGAGTTCGGGATTCGTCTCGGCACTGGAACACAGCGGAGCACGAACGTAATGTTGACGAATGTAACGATTGATACGACCTATTCACACGGCATCCTCATCGGGGATGCTGCCTCGCCCCTTGCCGATACCACAGCGCTTGTAGGCTGTTCCATTACAAATACCAACCAGATGAACGTGCGTGGAAGTACTGGTCAGTTCGGCAGTGCACTCAAGATGTTCGGTGCCCGCGCCGTGAATGTTATCGGTTGTTCCATAGGTCGTAACTGGGGCGAAGCCATTTGCATCAACAACACGTCACGTGTTCGAGTGAGTAACTGCACGGTGTACGACAACTGGGCACCGGGAGTATATTGTGATGTGGGCTCGGATGTGGTGGTGCGCAACAGCGTCTTTCGGTCGAACAAAGACACCACTGTGTTTCCTGCCGGACGCCGTGGCATGGTCGGAATTCTCCTGAGCACCGAGGCATGGGGTGGCAGTCCGACGGAGCTGCGCTCAGGGGACATTGACATCCTGAACAACACGTTTATCAACATGGCCGGATGCCTTGATATCTGGGAGGGGGCTGTCTCAGCCCTGCAACGTCAGGTGATCGAGAAGGTCCGCTTGGCTCACAACACCTGCATTGGCATGTGGACCACAAAGGGCAACACATCAACAGCATTTGTGAATCTGGTGTACAGCACGCCATTCCCTTCCAACCGCATCATCCGCTCGGTCTTCGTGGGCAACAACATCTTCTCCGTCGACCCGGCGCAGGTTGCCCCAAACCGCTGGGTGCGCCTCCCTGCCGAAGCCGTCCCGGCAATGTCGTATCCATCAAACTATTGGTCCGCCTCTGTACCCGGCATCGCAACCACCTTCGGAAATGTGATCGCCCCTTCCCTTCCTCTGTCCGAACCAGCATCTCTGCTTCCGGAGATCACGCCTTCTCTCAGGGGGCGCGCACCGCGCCTGACGTGGGTCGCTGATGATGCCGGTGGAAGACCTCGCTATGCTGACTCCACCAACGTGGGTGCGTATGAGCACGTGTTCACCAGCAGCGTCGGTAGCGAACCCATTGAGCAATTCCCTCCCCGGTTTATTGTGGGAACATCGGCCAACGTCTGCGCTCCGGATCAACCTCTAAGCGTGCACATCATCACTCTCGACGGACGCACCATCGCCATGGAAACGCTGCAAGGCCACGAGTGCCGGACGCTTTCCTGGAACGTGTATCAACCTGTTGTTGTGTGGATGCGGTAAGGGAAAAGTAATTTCGGAAGTACGGAATTACGGAATTACGGAGGTACGGTATTACAGATGTACGCCTTCGTCATTCCTGCGAAAGCAGGAATCCATCTGATTCAATGCCTAGCGCACATCCACAACGCGGGCGATGATGCTGGTGCCGTCGGATAGTTCGACGATGAGAGCCCCCTGACCCGATATCACGTGGGCAGAAGTGCCCGGGGGCACAGAGTATGACGCCACCAGACGTCCCTGGACATCATAGACGTTCAGCGAACATGGCCGCGTGACGCTGCAGCGGATCACATCGCCGAAGCGTTTGATCGAAGCACCAGATTCGGTATCGACGGGCTGGACGGAAACGGTTGGGTCCACCCGGAATGATCGAACGGCTACGACCTCGTCATTCACGCGATACTCTACCTTCCAGAGGCCAGAGATGGACGGACGCCGGATCCACGTCCACCAGTAGTAGTAGGTTGAGGCGCGGCCGGGTGTTGACTCATACGAGAACCATGTTTCATTGTCTGGCGTAAGCCACTTTACACCGAGCCTGTCGGCAGCTGCAACGTGACGCTGCAGCGACCAGAATGTGATGGCCGTATCAAGCTTGCCAATCGTTGCGGCTTGGGGTGGTCGCTCGCGCAGTGTATCTAGGGAAGGGGGCCATGTCGTTACGTCGGCATCAAGAAGTTCGTAGGTGTTTGAATACGTTGGCTGTTCTTCCCACCGCACAAGACGGTTTGAACAGCCCCCTGCAAAGGGATCAACATTCAGCCAGACCTCGAAATGCAGATGCGGATCTTCGCTCGTGCCGCTTGAGCCAATGCGTCCAAGACGCTGACCCTTTTGCACACTGTCGCCCACGCGGACAAACACGCTGGAGCGCCGCAGGTGAGCGTAGTACGTGAATACTCCCTCGGAGTGTCGCACTGCCACATAGTTGCCGTATCCGAGGGATCGATCGACCATTTTATTGCGATCGAAGAGCGTATCGATCACAGCCATGACTCTGCCGGGAGCAGAGGCAATGGCATACACGCCGGAGTCCATGTGCCGGAACGACCGCAGAGCAAAGTCCGTACCCTGATGTCCGTCATAGGTCTGACGTCCACACTGAAAGTCGCGTATCGCTCCCGTATCCGGAAGATGATCCACATAGTTCACGATCCAGAAGTCCTTGTCC
>JBJTEQ010000292.1:0-2323 GCA_046092945.1 Kapaibacterium sp. (SeqCode) | reverse complement strand
CATCTCTATTGCTGCGGTTGCAACAGCTTCAGGGCCTGGCGACCCTGCACGGATGGTAACACGGGGGATGTTCGCTCCAAGACCATTTGATGCTATCTACGAAGCGCCGGCCTTGTCAAACATGATCTTCGCCTACGAGGGGTATTATCAACTGCCGAACATCTCGAAGTACTTCATCAAGCCAACGAAATGGGAAGCAGCTCGAGATTTCTACGACTTCACGATGTCATGGCCTGAGTATCGAAAGTATGGTAGCGATACACTCTCAAGCATCTTCCAAGAGTCGCTCTATGAGGCAGCAAAGTCTCTGTCCCACCCATTTTGGGAGTTGCTAACTAATGCAGCTTCGTATCGCTTCCTTGGTCAGGCGCCGCTGCGTCAGTACTTCAGCAACAGAGACGAAGTCGTCACAGCTGACGGAGCCACGGCTGCCGTTGACTATCAGACAAGCCTCGGCAAGTCCAATGCCACGAGTCACGATGCCGGTAAAGATGCTGACCATCGCTGCGTCTACCTTCACACACTCATCGATGTGAAGCCGTGGTTTGACAGTCTGCGCTAACTGGTACCCCGTACCCAGTACCCAGACTAGCTCGTTACAAACGATCTCATACTCACACTGCCAAGGTCGATGGTCTCGTTAAAGAACGAGAGGCCTTCGTTCTTGTCGACGAGTGCAAGAGAGTAGAGCATCGGCAGATAATGCTCGGGCGTTGGTATCGACATCTTGGCAGCGGTTCCGAGTGCCGAATAGTTTGCCAGAGCATTGAAATCGCGCTGTTCGATCAGCTTCTTCGACGTTTCATCGAACTCGTTGGCCCAGTCCAGTGAGCCCCCTTTCCACTGAACCATTCGCAGGTTGTGGACGATGTTACCACTGCCGATGATCACCACGCCTTTGGTGCGCAGATAGGCGAGCTGTTGAGCCAGTTCGATATGCTGAAGGGGGCTTTTCGTAACGTCGAGACTGAGCTGCAGAACTGGTATGTCGGCGGTGGGGAACATCCGAGCCAGCACGCTCCATGCGCCGTGGTCTAGGCCCCATTCATGATCGTGCGTGATAGCCTCATACGTTGCGCGCACGAGATCGTCCGCCAGATCCGGACTGCCCGGAGCGGGATACTGCATGCGGAACAGCTCATCCGGGAATCCTCCGAAATCGTGTATAGTCTTCGGCTTAGCCGTGGAGGTAACGTGGCTGCCCTTGGTTTCCCAATGAGCGCTGATACAAAGGATGGCCTTGGGGCGCAGGTCTGCACCGATCCGCTCCCATTCGCGCGCAAAGGCATTGTCCGTGATGGCATTCATCGGGTTGCCGTGACCCACAAACAGCACTGGCATCCGAGGTGTTGAAGCACCAGAGAAGTCAAGAGCTGATAGAAGGGGCTGAACAGCACCGAGAGCAATGGTTGAATTGAGCATGCTGAGGACTTCGCGACGATTCATAGGGTTGCAATATTGTGTGTTGCAACACGAATGTAGGGAAATTTTCTTGCTTTCTGCAACGATAGGGGTACGGCGCGCGCCGTGTGATAATTTCGGGACACTTGAATTACGAGAAGTACCTATGACATCCTCGTTTCGAACACTTGTTGCCCGGCTGACGCAGACGCCGATCGTCGTTGCGCTGATCACGCTGACGTGTGTGGCGGTGTATTATCAAACGCTGAGCTACGGCTATTCGCTCCACGATGATGATACGATGGTGTCGCTGAACCTGGAGTTCATCAGCGATGCTTCGAACCTGAAAGAAGCGTTCCTCACCGATGCATGGTGCAAGAAGCAGACGATCGAACTGTATCGCCCCCTTCAAACGGCTACGTATATCCTTGATGCCCAGACGAACAGCGACGTAGCGTTTGCCATCCACCGAACGAATCTTCTGCTGCACATCTTCACCAGTCTCGGTGTGTTCTATCTGCTGATTGCACTCGGCTTTGAGCGTGGATATTCACTGGCGGGAGCATTGGTGTATGCCGTGCATTACCTCTCTTCCCATGCCGTGATATGGATACCGGCGCGTGGCGACCTTCTCCTTGCGCTGTTCAGCGTGCTGTCTATGCTGACGTTTATCCGGCTGATGCAGACAAAGAAAACAAAGTTCCTTGCCCTGAATACCCTCTTCTTTGCTCTTGCTCTCTTTTCGAAAGAAACGGCGGTTATCCTTCCGGTGCTATCGGCTCTGTATGTATGGTTCTACCATCGAGAGTCGATCAAGTCGACGTCTGCGATCATGCCATTGGTGCTTGCCATACCGTCAGGAATCCTGTACGCTGTTCTGCGCAAATCGTCGATCGTTGCAAACTCGCAGGCACTTGGTGTG
>JBJTEQ010000291.1:0-3713 GCA_046092945.1 Kapaibacterium sp. (SeqCode) | reverse complement strand
ATTCTTCTTCATACCGCTGTTCGTAGGTGCGTTCCTAACGGCAATCATCGCCACCACACTCAACTATATCATCCTCACGAGAATGCGGATCCCAGCAGAGGAGAAGGCGATAGAAGAGTTACGTGACAAGTGACAAGTGACGAGTTACGAGTGACAAGTGACGAGTGACAAGTGACGAGTGACGAGTGACAAGTGACGAGTGACGAGTGACAAGTGACAAGTGACAAGTGACGAGTGACAAGTGACGAGTGACAAGTGACGAGTGACGAATTACGAGGTACCAAATACGAGGTACGAGACTGTGATCACTTGTCACTAGTAACTCGTCACTCGTCTCTCCAACACCTGGATCCCTGCTCGCGCAGGGACGACAATTCCTCTGGAACAAACAAAAACAGCGAAGCAGATGCTTCGCTGTTGAACGTACCGGAGGAGGGACTTGAACCCCCGACACACGGATTATGATTCCGTTGCTCTAACCACCTGAGCTACTCCGGCCCCTGATGAAGGGACGCAAAGATACGAACTCGGCGCAGTTTGCGCTACAGCGCCTAATTTTCTAAACGTCCTAACTCGTCACGAATTCGAGCTGCTGTCTCGTAGTCCTCGACCTTGATCGCCTGATCAAGTTCCTGTTCAAGTTGCTGACGCAATGTCATGGGCTCGGAAGGGGCTACGGGAAGCGCGTTCTGATCTGATGAATCCTCTGGCTCAGATCCTTCGCTTTCTTCAACCTCTTGGATGTCACTTGCCTTGATCGCCTCGTCGTTCATGACGGCCTCATCCACATAGATCGGCACCTGACAACGAACGGCCAGCGCTATGGCGTCACTGGGACGGGCATCAACTTCGATCTCCGAAAACTCAAAAAGGATCGTAGCATAGAACGTCCCGTCCTTGATGGCCGAGATCATAACCTCACGAACCTGCGCACCGAGCGCGTCTATGACGTTTTTCAGGAGGTCATGTGTCATAGGGCGTTGCGGTCGTACACCCTCGATCTCATTGGCAATCGCCTGTGCTTCGGACTCACCGATCACGATAGGCAGCCGCCGATCGCCATCGATCTCGCGAAGCAGCAGGGCATAGGCCCGCTGAGAATTCGGATTGACGGACATGCCGAGTATGTCGACCTGAACCTTGCCCATTGCCACGTTCCTTAGCTCTTGCCAGTAACTGCCGCTATCGCTGGCGTCAGACGTGGGAGCACTTCGAAGACATCACCCACGATACCATAGTCAGCAACGCTAAAGATAGGAGCATCCTTATCCTTGTTGATTGCGACAATAATCTTGCTCGAGGACATGCCAGCAAGGTGCTGCACAGCTCCACTAATGCCACACGCAACGTACATGGTCGGGCTGACGGTCTTTCCTGTCTGACCAACTTGCTCACGGTGTGGACGCCATCCGGCATCGACCACGGCGCGAGAGGCGCCAACAGCTGCACCGAGGCTCTTTGCAAGACCTTCGATCAGATTAAAGTGCTCAGGCCCCTTGAGGCCGCGTCCACCGGAGACGATGATGTCTGCTTCCGACACATCGAGCTGACCCTCGTTGCGCATGACATTCGTCACCTGCATTGATGGCACCGAGGTAGCTGCTGGTGAGGGGGCAAACTCGGACACTGACGGTGCAGACCCCTCAACTGACTTAGCCGTGAAAAGATTTGGGCGCAGCGTAGCTACTGTAACGGCGGTCGTAGCCTTTACGCGAATGAGGGCCTTGCCGGCATACACCGGACGCGTGGCTTCGAGCGACGAAGCCGATCCATGTAGCTCAACGCAGTCGGCAAGCAGACCTGCAGAGAGGCGCACCGCAACGCGCGGTGCAAGGTTCTTGCCGGTTGAATTAGCTCCGACGAGAACAACGTTCGCTCCGATGGACGACGCAGCTTCTGCGACCGTAGCAGCCATCTGAGCATTTGGCAGGGCTGACCACTGGTCACCGGCAACGCTCAGAACATTCGTCAGACCGTGCACGCCGGCAGTAGCGATCTGTTGTGAAGAGGCATTGAAAATGATGCCCGTAATTGATGCCCCGTCAGCAATCGATAGAGCTGCGGTTATTGCCTCGTACGACGTCCGCTTCAGACCATCGCCGTGTGGTTCGAGTACAACGAGAATACTCATGGTCAGATCACCTTTGCTTCTTCGTGGAGGAGGCGTACGAGTTCATGCAGGTCTGTATCCGAGTCACCAAGTACTTTGTTCAGGCGCTTGGTTACTGGCAGCGTCATCGATACGGTGGCCGTGCGCGCTGCAGCACCAGATGCGGCGCGCTCTGTGATAGGCTTCGACTTGGCCTTCATGATATCCGGGAGTTTTGGATACCGCGGATCATTCAATCCCTTCTGGGCACTGATGACGCATGGCAGGGAACATGTGACTGCATGCTTGCCCCCTTCAATGTCGCTTTCAGCTGTCAGGTTCGTGCCGTCAATGGCAAGAGTTGATACCATTGGTACGTCGGCCAAGCCAACAAGTTCAGCAACCATTGAGGGAAGCTGGAACGAATCGAAATCGATCGACTGCCGGCCGAAGATCACCAGGTCCGGTGAGGTTTCCTTAACGAGTTCGGCAATCGAGCTGGCGACCACGAAGGAATCAGCACGCTGATCGTCTTTGACGTGGACGGCTGTGTCGACGCCCATCGCCAGAGCTGTCCGAAGTACTTCTTTGACGGAATCGGGTCCAACGGATACGGCCGTGACCGTGCCACCGTGCTTCTCACGCTGACGCAGGCCCTCTTCGATGGCGAACTCGTCATAGGGATTGAGAATGAATTTGACACCGGCCGGGTTCATAGATGTACCGTCAGGACCAACAGCCACCTTCGTGGTTGTATCGGGCACCTGACTGATGCACACGAGAATGTTCATGGATTACTCGAAATGATCGTGGAATTGTCGTTACAAATGGGCTGCAAAGATACGGGAATCAGATTACTCCCATCGCCCATAGCAGGGCGATGTTTGCACGTTCCACGTCAGCCTTGGCGCTTACAAGTCGCTGCAGGGCCTCTCCGTAGAAACGTTCGCGCAGATTCACCGTTAGAAGCGATGCGTCTCCCGATGAAAAGCGTCGCTGCTCAGCGTTCACCATGATAAGCGCAAGGCGCACCTCTTCTTCGGCGATACTTCTGCGTTCGATTGATCTCTGGAGACTGATGAGAGCATTTCGAACATCGATTTCAACAATTCGCTGCGTTAACATCAGAGCAAACTCGGAGCGATTGACGGCGATAGCGGTCGTCTGAACACCAGCCGATGCCTGACGAAAGAACAGCGGTTGTTGGATCGAAAGTCCAACAGAATAGTTCGGAGAAACAGCACTGTAGCTGTACACATTGGCGTCAAAGAGAAGATTAGGTCTCATGAACTCCGCTGCTAGACTAGAGTCGAGACGCGAAGCGCGAAGACTCAGCTCTGCGCGCCGTAGTTCGGGACGTGCACCAAAAGCAAGGCTGATCGCCGACTCGGGGCTTCGCAGACTGTCGACACGACCTGTAAGGGGCGACGGAGAATCAAATGGGTCTGGAGCTAGAGTGTTCGCTGCGGTAAAGATAAAACCCTTGACATCGACGCCGAATTGCTCAGCGATGCGGAGAGAGCGAAGTCTCTCGCCTTCACGACGCCGTACCTCTTGCGAGGCCTCTGTGGAATCGATGAGCGCTGATTCACCACTGAGTGATCGGCGTAATATGAACGACTGC
>JBJTEQ010000290.1:0-4687 GCA_046092945.1 Kapaibacterium sp. (SeqCode) | reverse complement strand
ATTCACACGATCATAGCAAAGGTCAGTAAAGAGACTATCGCCAGCCCCCTTCATCGTTACCGTTTTGATCGGCTCGAGCGTGTTGTAATCGAGTTTATGAAGAGTGCCCTTTCGGAAATTCGTCGTCCACAGCGAGGCCTTGCCGTCCCATGAGAGACCGTAGGGGATCCAGCCCACGGTTGCCTGATTCACGACCATGCCTTTGAGCAGACGCTGAATCGAGAAGGTGCGGCTGACGGCGCTGATGGATGGCTCGGACTCGGAGACAACGCGCACCAGCGCGGCATTGGTGGGGGCGTTGGGAACCTGCCAGTTGTATGCCGTGCCGTTCTGACCCTGTGCAACGGGAAGCCACGAAGCGCCGTTGTTGACAGAGTATTCGATGCGGCAGGGGGCTGGCACACCACGCCAGGTGATGCGTGTAGCGCTTAGGCCAACAAACCGCTCGCCTCCTATTGGTGTTGCAATGATCGGTTCCGTTGGAGCGACTGAGATCAGAGGTGCTTCCCAGATCGAACGTCCATGCGTGCCGGCACGGATGTAGTTGTTGGCTACATCTATCTTGATGTCAAGAATCGGCGTGCGCGGGAGGTCCTTGCCATACGGCATCCAGGACTCGCCGGCGTCGAAGGTTACGAAAACACCAATGTCTGTTCCGACAAAGAGGACCTTCTCATCGTCCGGGTGCATGTCAATAGTGTTCACCGGCACATCCGGCATTCCGCGCCAGCGCTGCTCCCATGTTTTACCGAGATCGGTTGTTCGCCATACGTGCGGCATACCGTAGCTGGAGTATGTGATCCACGCCGTCTTGCGGTCTGACTCCGGACAGACAAAATCGCTGACGTACCCCATGCTCAGTCCGTTGGTGTGTACGGCTGTCCACTTCGTTCCATAGTCGGTGCTGACGTACACATCTCCCATGTTGCCACCGGCCCAGAAGACTTCTTCATCGGCAGGAGAAAACGCAACGGCCGAGACGTTCCCCTCGAAACGCGGAGAGGATGCCTGCCAGACGTCGCCTCGAGTATCGGTGAAGTACACACGCTGACGTCCGGTGAGCATAGCGTCGGGGTTTGCCAGGCAGATAGCCATTGGTGCAACCCATTCACAGGCCTCCGACATATTCAGTCCGGCCGTGATGCGCGATGATCTGCCCGATTGAAAGTCGATACGGAAGAGCGCTCCATTGGGATTTGTCCCGAAGACGATCGATGGAATTGTTGGATGAACAAGTGTGGTCATTCCGTCGCCCCCTGCCACACGTTCCCAGTCAACTAAACCTTCTGTGCCGAGGGTGCCGTTATCCTGCGTTCCACCGTACATGCGCTCGCGGTTTGTGCGGTCAACGTCGAAGGAGTAGAACTGCGACACCGACAGATTACCGTTGATACCGTACCACGAGTTGCCACCATCGGGGCTTCGCATCATGCCGCCATCATTACCGGCATACACCCGCTTTGCGTCATGCGGATCAAAGGCCACAACATGCTGGTCAACATGGGGAACATTTGCACCGTCACCATCGGCATATCCGTTGGTGATGTTAACCCAGCTCGTCCCGTTTGTTGTCATCCAGAGGTCAATACCGCCAACGATCGCCTGATCGGGATTCTTCGGGTTCACGGTCACAAGGTTATCATAAAAGCCTTGGCTTGCGTCCGGCGAGCACGCTCCGGCAAAAAAGCAGCCCCCAGCATCGGCATATTGAACCGTCCACGACGCTCCGGAGTTTGTTGACTTGGCAACAACGGCAAGGCGATTCAATTCAGCAAGGCAATACAGCGTCGACGGCTTGGAGGGGGCAAACTGCACGCTGATGCGTCCAACGGTACCAACGAGACCATTCATGCGCTGCGTCCAGGTCTGACCACCATCAGTTGTCATGATGATGCCACTGTCCGGCACAGCCGCAACCCACTGATCCGGATCGTCAGGATTCATTGACAAATCATAGACCTGACCTCTGCGCATGCGGGTCCAGGTGAGCCCCTTATCCGTGCTCTTCCACACGCCGGCATCAGAGCCCATTCCGCCGCACATCATCAGCTTGGTGTGCTTCGGATGAACGAACACACGCGAGAAAGCTCCCACGTTGGCAAGGGCAAAGATGTTCCACGTCTTGCCGGCATCGGTGGAGCGCATGAGTCCGCAGCCGAAGTACGTATTGGCATTGATGACCTGCTCGCCGGTGCCGGCATAGATCACGTTGCGATCATCGGGGTCGATGCACAGCGCCCCCATGGCAATGGCATTGGCCTGGTCCATAAGGGGCGACCAGTTCTCGCCACCGTTGGTGGTCTTCCACACGCCGCCAGCAGCGGCACCGATGAAAATGGTGCCGGGAGTTTCGGGATCGAACACGATGGTCTTGATGCGTCCTCCGACGGCATACGGACCCTTCTCCACCCACCGTGGACTCTCTGCCTGCACGTCGGCATCAAGCTTACTACCACGCCGCTGCATGTGCTCGATAGCCTTCACCCGCAGGTTCTCAGCAGGGGGCTGTGCGGTGCCAAACCGACGTCGGTTAAAATCATCAAAACGAGCCTTGATCGACTCAGCACCGTCGCTCTCGACGATGGCATCCCGATCGCGTTGGGCAACGGTGTTGCCGGAGCTAAAAAGCGCCAGACACCCTAGGGAGAGGATGAAGTTTCTCATGCGACAAAACTACGTTGGAATGCACTGCCAGAGTCCCGGAAATCGGGCTCCTTTCTGGCCGTTGGGCCGCAATCGGAACGCCGCACAGCACCGCGGTGTTATCATGCGCCATGACGCAGCAAACGCAAACAACCTCCACGCTCGTGCTCGGTGCGGGGTATGCTGGCTTAACAGCCGCAGCGCTTCTTGCACACGAGGGCGAAGACGTTACGGTTTTGGAGTCGCACGAGACGCTTGGTGGCTGCGCATCATTCTATCGAGTGGGTCAGTGCACCTTCGATGTGGGTGCCACCACCGTCAGCGGTGTGGTTCCCACGCAACCGGCAGGTAGGGTGTTCGGACATCTCGGTATAGTACCGGAGTTTATCAAGCAGGACCCCGGGATGCTTATCCGCTTGCCGGAGTTCGATATTGTTCGTCATGCCGATGTTGATTCGTGGATCAGCGAAACGGAGCGCCTCTTTCCCGGAGGACGCCAGCGCGAGTTTTGGAGAGCGATGTATGGCCTTGAGAGCCGCGTCTGGTCAATGGTGCAAGGGCTGACGCATTTTCCTCCGACGGCTCCGGCTGATCTTGCGAAGCTCCTGCGGCCGTCGCTGCTTGCCAATGCTCCACTGGCTCTTGGACTCATCCGTCCGACCGAGGTGCTCATGGAGCGCTATGGCGTGCACCGCAACGCGGCGTTCCGTCGGTTCATCGACGAGCAACTATTGATCTCCACGCAGAACACGTCGCAAAAGGCCCCCTACCTGACGGCGGCCATGGGGCTTACCTATCCAAGCGAAACGTACTATCCTGTTGGCGGTATGGTGCGTCCGGCGCTTGCTCTGATGCGCCATGCAACTGCGCGTGGAGCCATGGTGAAGTTCCGACGTCGCGTGACGCAGATTACGCGCGATGGAAAGCAATGGCTGGTCAAATGCGCAAACGGCGAAGAGTACAGAGCACAGCGAGTGGTGTCGTCGGTGCCGATCTGGAACATGGCACGTCTGACCGATGAGCGCCCTCGCGCCTACTTCGAACGTCTCTCATCGAGGTTCAGCTCTGCCTGGTGTGCTGTTACGCTGTACCTCACCGTGCAGGGCGTGCCACGTTTGCCGAGTCAGTACGTGCAGCTGCATCTCGACAAGGACATTCCGTATGTGCACTCGAAGTCTCTCTTTCTCACGCTGTCTCACCCGGATGATCGGCAGAAAGCCCCTGAAGGAGTAACGACGATTACCGTGAGTACACATGCTCTGGCCGAAGACTGGAAGGGGCTCAGCCTTGATGAGTACACTCGCCGACGTGACCTTGTGCGTGATGCAATGGTGGAGGTGATCCAATGCCGAATGCACGAGCTCGATGGAATGGATATCTCTCGCGTTGATGTTGGAACACCGGTCACATGGGAGAACTACACACAGCGTCATGACGGTTATGTTGGCGGTATTCCACATGACATCTCTCGTCCGCTCTTTCTTCTTCCGCCAAACCAGACGCCGTTTGAGGGCCTGTACATGATCGGCGACAGCGCCTTCCCGGGTCAGGGCATGCCTGCCGTGATGCTCGGGGCCTGGAACACGGTTGCCCGTATCTTTGCCTCATGAGTGATGCCGTTCACGCAATGTTCTCCGACATTGCCCCCCGCTACGATCTGACCAACTCCGTGCTGTCAATGGGTATCCATCACCTGTGGCGCAGGGCTACCGTGAAGGCCAGCCATGCCCGAGTGGGAAGTCACGTCCTCGACTGCGCAACCGGCACGGGCGATCTGGCACTTGCCTTCAAACGAGCGGTTGGCCCGAGCGGTCGCGTCCTCGGGACAGACTTCAATGCCGATATGTTGTCATTCGCACCGGCAAAGGCCCACGATAAGGGGCTTGAGGTGGAGTTTGAAGTCGCCGACGCCATGCGTCTGCCGTATGCTGACGCGACGTTCGACGTCGCAAGTATTTCCTTCGGCATCCGCAACGTCGATGACCCTCGTACAGCTCTAACAGAAATGGCTCGTGTTGTCCGTCCCGGCGGACGCATCGTCGTG
>JBJTEQ010000289.1:0-10154 GCA_046092945.1 Kapaibacterium sp. (SeqCode) | reverse complement strand
GAGTATGTGGGCGAGGTCATTGCTGATCTCAGCTCGCGAAGCGGAATGGTGCAGGGGATTTCCCAGCGCGATATTCTGCAAGTTGTGACGGCTGTGGTGCCGCTGTCCCAACTATTCGGCTACGTGACGCAGTTGCGATCGCTCTCGCAAGGGAGAGCCTCGTATTCCATGCAATTCCATGGATACGAAAAGGCTTTGAAGCGCTCGTAAAAGTACGAGTCTTCCCTGCGACAGTGCGCGCAGCGCGCCCGCCAAAAATATATTTTTGGTGTCGGGATGGGCTGTGCCTTGCATTTACGTCGAAAAAGTTTCGTAGCTTTGTTTTCTGTCCTCGAAAGCATGTACGCTTTGACATGCCGAGATAGCAGAGACGAAAACCACAGTCAATAATCGTTTTTCTTCACACCTCACTCAAAGCAATCTGAGGAGTCGGCACAATGGCCAAAGAGAAATTTGAGCGGAACAAACCGCACGTAAACGTTGGTACGATCGGTCACGTCGACCACGGAAAGACAACCCTTACAGCAGCCATCACGATGTGTTTGGCGACGAAGGGTCTTGCTCAACAGCGTTCATTCGATTCTATCGATAACGCTCCTGAAGAGAAGGCTCGTGGAATCACGATCGCCACAGCTCACGTGGAGTATGAGACGGGTAACCGTCACTATGCACACGTGGACTGCCCAGGCCACGCTGACTATGTGAAGAACATGATCACGGGTGCTGCTCAGATGGACGGCGCCATCCTCGTGGTTGCCGCAACTGACGGCCCGATGCCACAGACGCGCGAGCACATCCTGCTTGCTCGCCAGGTTGGTGTGCCACGTATTGTGGTGTTCATGAACAAGGTTGATATCGCTGATCCAGATCTCGTAGAACTCGTTGAAATGGAAATTCGCGAACTGCTCAGCAAGTACGAATTCCCAGGTGACGAAATTCCAATCATCAAGGGTTCGGCACTCAAGGCTCTCGATGCAGCAGCCGGTGGCCAGGGTCCAGATGCAGCAGACATGCAGTGCATCTTTGAGCTGATGGATTCGGTTGACACCTACATCCCAACGCCACAGCGCGATGTTGATAAGCCATTCCTTATGCCAGTTGAAGACGTGTTCTCGATCACGGGTCGCGGAACAGTTGCTACTGGACGTATCGAGCGCGGTATCGTCAAGGTCAACGAAGAAGTTGAACTCGTTGGTTTTGGTCTCCAGAAGAAGACCACCGTTACGGGTATCGAAATGTTCCGCAAGCTTCTTGACGAAGGTCAAGCAGGCGACAACTGCGGTCTGCTTCTGCGCGGTGTTGATAAGGAAGAGATCGAGCGCGGTATGGTTATTGCCAAGCCTGGTTCGATCACTCCTCACCACAAGTTCAAGGCTCAGGCATACGTTCTGACCAAGGACGAAGGTGGACGTCACACGCCATTCTTCACCAACTACCGTCCACAGTTCTACTTCCGTACGACAGACGTAACTGGTATCCTCACGCTGCCTTCGGGTGTCGAGATGATCATGCCTGGCGACAACGTCGACAACCTTGAGGTTGCACTGATCACTCCAGTCGCTATGGAAGAAGGACTCCGCTTCGCTATCCGCGAAGGCGGTCGCACAGTCGGCGCCGGCGTCGTGACGTCGATCATCGAATAAGAAACAGACAGGTTAAGACACGCGAGGAGGGCGTAAAAACCCCTCCTCGTTTTTGTCTCCGAACGAACCTCCAAGTGGGAGATTTCCGGGAGAATTACTGAGTGGCAACGCAACGCATTCGCATCAAGCTTCGCTCGTACGATCACAATTTGATTGATCGCTCGGCAGAGCGCATCGTACGGACGGTCAAGCAAACCGGGGCAGTTGTCTCGGGCCCAATTCCTCTGCCAACTGAGCGATCGGTCTACACCGTTCTTCGGTCACCACACGTTGACAAGAAGTCACGTGAGCAGTTTGAGGCCCGTGTACATAAGCGCGTTATCGACATCTTCAGCAGCACGCCGAAGACGATTGACGCACTTATGCGCCTCGAATTGCCGGCCGGTGTTGATGTGGAAGTGAAAGTCTAGGGAAAAAGGACAATGAGCGCAATCCTCGGACGCAAGTTGGGCATGACCAGCATCTTCTCAGAAGATGGAGTCTTCATTCCGTGTACGGTAATTGAAGCAGGTCCATGTCCAGTGGTCCAAATCAAAACAAAAGAAAACGACGGTTATGCGGCCGTGCAGATTGGCTTCGAGCCAATCGCAGAGCGCAAGGTGAATCGTCCGCAAGCCGGACACTTCGCCAAGCATGAGCTCGCACCTACGCGTCACCTCAAAGAATTCCGGCAGCTTGTTGACAAGGTGAAGAATGGGGACATCATTACGGTGGACTCCTTCACAGTTGGCGACAAGATCAAGGTCTCGGCAACGAGCAAGGGTAAGGGCTTTCAGGGCGTTGTTCGCCGTCACCACTTCGGTGGTGTTGGTATGAGCACGCACGGTCAGTCCGACCGCCCTCGCGCCCCGGGCTCGATCGGTTCGTCGTCCTATCCATCGCGCGTGTTCAAGGGTATGCGCATGGCCGGGCGCATGGGTGGCACGCGAATCTCGGTTCGTAATCTCACCATCCTTCGTGTGATGCCAGAACAGAATCTTATCCTGATCAAGGGTAGCATTCCTGGCGCCATGAACTCACTTGTTGAAATTGTAAAGCTCTAAGAAGAACACTACCATGACAGTGGACGTACTCAACAAGGACGGCAAGAAGGCAGGCTCGGTAGAGCTTCCGGAATCCGTCTTCGGCATCGAGCCGAGCGAGCACGCGATGTACCAAGCGGTGCGCGCGTACTTGGCCAACCGACGTCAGGGAACGCACAAGAACAAGACGCGTGCTGAAGTTTCGGGTGGCGGTAAGAAGCCGTTCAAGCAAAAGGGTACCGGTGGCGCACGCCGCGGTACGAGCCGTTCGCCGCTTATGCCCGGTGGAGGGAAGATTCACGGTCCAAAGCCGCATCTCTACACGATTGAGCTGCCGATCAAGGTTAAGCGTCTTGCTCGCAAGTCTGCTCTTACGCTTCGCGCTCGTGAAAACAACCTGGTTGTTGTCGAGGATTTCACGTTGTCGGCTCCAAAGACACGCGAAGTAGCAACGATGCTCAAGGCTGTAAACCTTGAAGGCGCTAAGGTGCTGATGCTCCTGCCGAACGCTGACGAGTCATTCGTCCGTTCTGCTCGCAACATCGCCGGTGTCTCAACGTTCCCGGCTGACAAGATCTCTGCCTACGACGTGCTCAACCACGGCAAGCTTCTGATCTTTAAGAGTGCCATCGACACGATCACGAAGTCGTTCGGCGATGATGGAGGTGCACAATGATCAGTGTGTTGCGCAAGCCCCTTCTCACCGAGAAGGCATCGAAGGTAGGACACCAGAACCAGTATGTGTTTGAAGTGGCTCCGGAGGCAAACAAGCTCCAGATCCGCCAGGCAATCAAAGCAATGTTCGACGTCGACGCGGTCAGCGTTCGTACGGTTCGCGTCAAAGGCAAGATCAAGACACGCATGACGCGTCGTGGCATGCAGGTTGGGCGTACGAACCTGAAGAAGAAGGCCTACGTCACGCTCAAGCAAGGACAAACGATCGATATCGTTTCCGGCGAAGGAAACGAGGACTGATCGCCCTCCCAGACAAACTGAAGCAGAATCATGGCAACGAGAAACCTCAAACCAATAACGCCGGGAACGCGCTACTACAGCATCAGTACCTTCGACGAGATCACAACGTCGAAGCCTGAGAAGAGCCTTCTCGAGCCGATCAAAAAGTCCGGTGGACGAAACAACACTGGTCGTGTCACATCACGTCACCGTGGTGGTGGACACAAGCGGATGTATCGCATCATCGACTTCAAGCGCAACAAGGTGGGCGTTGAAGCAACTGTCATGACGATCGAGTACGATCCAAACCGTACATGTCGCATTGCACTGCTGGAATACGCTGATGGCGAAAAGCGCTACATCATCGCACCGGACAAGGTAAAGGTCGGTCAGAAGCTTATGAGCGGTCCAACGGCGGAGCCGAAGGATGGCAATGCTCTGCCCCTTAGCAAGATCCCAGTTGGTTACTTCATTCACAACATCGAGATGCGTCCAGGCAAGGGCGGACAGATTGCCCGCTCGGCTGGCACAGCTGCTCAGTTTGTTGGTGTAGACGGTAACATGGCCCAAGTGAAGTTGCCGTCTGGTGAGATCCGCATGATCCCTGCTGTCTGTATGGCAACTATCGGTGTGGTCAGCAACGGTTCACACGAAAACATCAGCTATGGTAAGGCCGGTCGTATGCGCTGGTTGGGCGTTCGTCCACAGACGCGCGGTATGGCGATGAACCCGATCGATCACCCGAACGGTGGTGGTGAAGGTCGTTCGAAGTCGGGCGGTGGACGTAAGCATCTGCGCAGTCCATGGGGCCAGCTTGCCAAGGGGCTGAAGACTCGCAAGAAGAAGAACAAGTCGAATGATATGATCATTCGCAAACGAAACGCGTAATCACGGAATCGGGAGTTAGGAATCCATGCCACGTTCACTCAAGAAAGAACCATTCGTAAGCTTTAAGCTGACGAAGAAGGTGGATGCGCTAAATGATGCGGGAAAGAAGACCGTGGTCAAGACTTGGTCGCGTGCATCGACGATTTCGCCGGATTTCGTGGGACACACATTCGCCGTGCACAACGGTAACAAGTTCATTCCGGTGTATGTCACGGAAAACATGGTCGGTCACAAGTTGGGCGAATTCGCTCCAACGCGCACGTACCGCGGCCATGCCGGCAACCGGAAAGATCTCAAAACGGGTAAGAAGTAAGGACGTACGATGGAAGCACGTGCTATCAAACGCTACAATCGATCCTCACCGCGCAAAATGCGTTTGGTTGTCGATCTGATCCGTGGAAAGTCTGCGCAGGAAGCGCTTAACATCCTGCAATTCTCTGACAAGGCGGCAGGTTCCGTTGCAGAGCTGACGCTGAAGTCGGCTATCAGCAATCTGACGTCAAAGGATCAGGGGATCGATCCTGAGTCGATCGTGGTCAAGGAGTGCTTTGTTGATCCGGGGCCGACTATGAAGCGGATCTCTCCGGCGCCGATGGGCCGCGCCTATCGCATTCGTAAGCGCTCGCATCATCTCACCATCATCGTTTCGACGAAACAGTAAGCGGAGTCAAGACACGTGGGTCAGAAGACAAATCCAATCGGGCTGCGTCTCGGAATCATTCGCCAGTGGGAAGCCAACTGGTTCGATGAAAAGAACGTCGCAGACAAGCTTCAGGAAGACATCAAAGTCCGTGAGTACATCAAGCAGCGTCTCAAGAAGGCCAGTGTTGCTCGCATCATTGTTGAGCGTACGGCCAAGCAGCTTCGTGTCACGATCAACACGTCACGTCCAGGTGTGATCATTGGTCGCTCGGGTAAGGACATTGCCCTTCTTGAAGAAGAGCTTCGTCGCATCACGAAGAAGGACGTCAAGGTTCTGATCAGTGAGATCAAGCGTCCGGAGCTCGATGCCCAGCTTGTTGCTGACAACATTGCAGCGCAGCTTGAAGGCCGCATCTCCTTCCGCCGTGCGATGAAGAATGCCGTCAGCAGCACGATGCGTGTCGGTGCAGAGGGTGTTCGCGTGATGTGTTCAGGCCGCCTCGGCGGAGCAGACATGACGCGTCAGGAACAGTACAAGGAAGGTCGCGTGCCGCTTCATACCCTGCGCGCTGACATAGACTACGCACAGAGCCGTGCAGAAACCGTTTACGGTTCGATCGGCGTCAAGGTGTGGATCTGCCGTGGAGATGTCTTCGGCAAGCAACAAACCAAGGAACAGTAAAGAAGTCAGGCAGAAGGCAACGAAATGCTTATCCCAAAACGAGTAAAACACCGCAAGACCCAACGTGGCCGCCGTCGTGGCAAGGCCTACCGTGGATCAACGGTCGCTTTCGGTTCATTCGGACTCAAGGCCCTTGAAGGGGCTTGGATCACGAACCGTCAGATCGAATCAGCCCGTATCGCCATCAACCGTTACCTCCGTCGTGACGGTAAGGTGTGGATCCGCATCTTCCCGGACAAGCCGGTGACGAAGAAGCCCGCAGAAACGCGAATGGGTTCTGGTAAGGGTAATCCGGAATTCTGGGTAGCAGTGGTCAAGCCAGGTCGGATTCTCTTCGAGATTGATGGTGTTACAAAGGAGCGGGCGGAAGAAGCCGTGCGCCTTGCCATCAACAAGCTTCCGATCAAGTGCAAGTTTGTTCAACGTGTCGATTTGGAGGCCTGAGATCATGAAGGCACGCAAGGCATCAGACCTACGGTCGCTAACCACAGAAGAGCTCTCTTCATTCCTCAACGAAAGCGTCGAGAACATCACTCGCCTTCGTTTCCAGCTTGCGCTGGGGCAGCTCCAGGATTCAGCTAGTATCAAGACGCTTCGGAAGGATATTGCTCGTCTTCGGACGATCCTTCACGAGCGGAACACCAACGCAAATTGATTCGGAAGACGAAAATGTCAGAAGAAACATCAGTAACACCAGCAACCACAACGCGCCGCAAGGTTCGTGTTGGCAAGGTTGTGAGCAACAAGGCCGATAAGACTATCATCGTCAGCATTGAGCGTCAGGTAGCGCACCCGCTCTACCGCAAGTACTTCAAGCAGTCGACGAAGGTCATGGCACACGATCCCAACAACGAGTGCAATATCGGTGACACTGTTAAGGTCATCGAGCACCGTCCGCTGAGCGCTCGCAAGCGCTGGGCGCTGGTGGAAATCATCGAACGGGCGCAGTAAGGGAGAACACCAATGATTCAAGAGGAAACAAACCTTGTTGTAGCCGACAACTCCGGTGCGCGAAAGCTTCGTTGCATCCGGGTGCTGGGCGGCCATGGCAAGCGTTACGCTTCAGTCGGCGACATAATCGTCTGCTCAGTCAAGGCAGCACTGCCGTCGGGCGCTGTCAAGAAGGGCGAGGTCGTCAAGGCTGTGGTCGTTCGCACGAAGAAGGAATTGCGTCGTCGTGACGGATCGTTCATTCGCTTCGACGAAAACGCAGCCGTCGTGATTAATAACAACAACGATCCTCGTGGCACGCGCATCTTCGGGCCGGTTGCCCGCGAACTGCGTGAGCATGCATTCATGAAGATCATTTCGCTGGCACCAGAGGTACTCTGAGGTAGATGATGAAACTCAAGATCAAGAAGGGCGACGAAGTCGTCGTTATCGCTGGCAAAAACCGCGGTGCACGCGGACGCGTGTTGATGGTGCAACCAGCGGCTATGCGCATCCTCGTCGAGGGCGTGAACATTCGCAAGAAGGCGATGCGTCCATCACCGAAGTACCCGAACGGCGGTATTGTTGAAATGGAAGGCCCGATCCACTACTCAAATGTGCAGCTGGCCGACAAGGTAGATTCATCCACGCGGCGCTCCGCTTCGAAGCCTGCAGCTAAGCCTGCAGCTAAGCCTGCAGCAAAGGCAACGAAGGCAAAGGCGAAGGCCAAGGCTGAATCCGAAGAATAAACTGGACGAATGACGAAGGAATCCCTCTATCATGGCTAAGACAACAACAAAACGCGATCAATTCAAGCCGGAAGGCCCGCGTCTCGAGGACATCAGTGATGTTCGCGTACCGGCACGTCTTCACGCGTTTTACAAGGAAACTGTAGCACCGGCTCTGATGCAGCGCTTTAACTATTCGAGCGTAATGCAGGTGCCGCGTATCGAGAAGATCGCCATCAATATCGGCGTTGGCCAGGCTACACAGGATGCCAAGCTCCTGCAGGCAGCGGTCAATGAACTCGAGATGATCGTCGGTCAGCGTCCGACTGTCTCACGCGCCCGCAAGTCGATCGCCAACTTCAAGCTCCGTGAAGGTATGCCGATCGGTGCTCGAGTTACGCTTCGTCGTGCGCACATGTATGAGTTTCTCGATCGATTTATCAACATCGCTGCTCCGCGTATCCGCGACTTCCGTGGTTTCTCGGACAAGAGCTTTGACGGCCGTGGTAATTACACTATCGGTGTCAAGGAACAGATCATCTTCCCGGAAATCGACGTCGACAAAGTGTCAAAGATCCAAGGTATGGATATCACGTTTGTAACGTCTGCCAAGACTGACGAAGAGGCACACGCGCTTCTTCAAGAATTTGGATTCCCTTTCCGTAAACGCGACTAAACAGAACAACGAGAACACCTCATGGCGAAGACCTCAATCATAGCTCGCAATACCAAGCGCATTCGTTTGGTGGCCAAGTATGCCGAGCGCCGCGCTGCCCTGAAGGCAGCCGGTGACATGGTTGGCCTGCAAAAGCTGCCACGCAACAGCTCTCCAACACGTGTCCGCAATCGCTGTCTGATGACGGGCCGTGGTAAGGGTGTCTATCGGAAGTTTGGCCTCTGCCGAAACATGTTCCGTCTTCTTGCCCTCGAAGGCAAGATCCCCGGAATGCGCAAGGCAAGCTGGTAAAACCAACGTCCTTTTTTGAACACGACCAACGACGACGAATTATGCCAGTTACACCTCCAATCGCCGACATTCTGACGCGCATCCGCAATGCGTCAGCCGCAAAGCACAAGAGTGTTGATGTTCCAGCATCAAACCTGAAGGTAGCCATTGCGGAGATCCTCAAGGACCAGGGTTTCATCCAGGACTTTTCGAAGTCCGAGGATGGTAAGCAGGGTGTGCTGAGTGTGAAGCTCCGCTACTACTACGGTCAGCCTGTCATTCGCGAGGTTCATCGCGTTAGCAAACCTGGGCGTCGCGTTTATGCACCGGTCGAACGGTTGCCGCGTGTACGCAACGGACTTGGCATTGCCATCATTTCAACACCACGGGGTGTAATGACGGACAAGCAGGCCCGCCGCGAGAATGTTGGCGGCGAAGTTCTGTGCACCATCTGGTAAGTAGAGAAGCAGGAGCAAAACATCATGTCACGAGTCGGAAAAAAGCCAATCACCGTTCCAAGCAACGTCACTGTGAAGTTTGACGGCGGCGTTTGCTCGGTCAAGGGGCCAAAGGGAGAACTCTCCTTCACCATCGATGCGTCGATCACGCCGCAGATGGACAATGGTACTCTTACGTTCAGCCGTGCCAACGACGATAAAAAGGTTCGTGCTTTGCATGGCCTTACACGTGCGAAGATCGCATGGATGGTTGACGGTGTTACGAACGGTTTCACAAAGAATCTGTCCATCGAAGGCGTCGGATACAAGGTCGAAATGCGCGGCAAGAACCTTTTGCTGTCACTCGGCTTTTCTCACCCGATCCTGTTTATGCCCCCTGACGGAGTTGAGTTTGCTGTTGCAACACCAACAGTGTTCTCTGTGAAGGGCATTAACAAGCACCTCGTCGGCGAAGTTGCCGCAAAGGTCCGCGAGCTGCGTCCACCTGAGCCGTACAAGGGCAAGGGTATCCGCTACGAAGGTGAGTACATCCGTCGCAAGGCCGGTAAGTCGGCCGGTAAGTAAGGAGAACGAAGAACATGAATCGCATCAAGCTCAAAAACGTCCGCCATGCACGCCGCGACCGTCGCGTCCGGAAGGATATCTCCGGAACACCATCACGTCCACGCCTGACGGTATTTCGCTCGCTCAAGCACATCTATGCACAGGTGATCGACGATGTGTCGGCAAAGACACTGGTATCGGCATCGACAGTAGACGCAGAGGTACGCTCGAAGGCCGCTGGACTGTCGAAAGCCGAAGAGAGCCGCCTCGTCGGTGCACTCCTGGCCGACCGCGCAAAGGCAGTGAATGTGACGACCGTCGCATTCGATCGCAACGGCTTCCTCTATCACGGACGCGTTAAGGCACTTGCCGACGCTGCTCGTGAAGGCGGGCTTGATTTCTAACGAAGAACGAAACGGAGAACAGTTACGTGGCAAAGCAAAAAGTTTCAGATCTGAGTCTCAAAGACAAGATCGTCTACGTTGGCCGTACAGCGAAGGTTGTTAAGGGCGGACGCCGCTTCAACTTCTCGGCAATGGTCGTCGTAGGTGATGAGCAGGGTAACGTTGGATATGGCCTGGGTAAAGCCGGTGAAGTATCCAATGCTGTTACGAAAGCAACGGAGGCCGCCAAGAAGTCCGTCGTAAAGGTACGTATCGAAAACGGTACGATCCCCCACGAGGTTATCGGTCGCTTCGGCGCTGCAAAGGTTCTGATT
>JBJTEQ010000288.1:0-6582 GCA_046092945.1 Kapaibacterium sp. (SeqCode) | reverse complement strand
TCCGCGGGCGAACGGGGCGCCGAGTTCATCCGCCCCTCCCAGAAGCCGAGTCAACTCGGGCTGATCCTCCAGCATCTGGAGCAGTTGCGGCCGGCCGGAGGGCCGCAACTACCCGATTTGTTGGCCCACGCCATCCGGTTGATCCACCGCAGGAGTCTGGTCCTGCTGTTCTCCGATTTCCTGGAACCCGCCGACGACCTGGCGTCGGCGCTGGAGCAGCTGCGGTTCCTGGGTCACGAAATTCTGATCTTCCATGTCCTGGACCGGGACGAAACCGAATTCCCGTTCTCGGCCGAGACGCTGTTTGAAGACATGGAGACGGGACGGCGACGCTCGGTCCTTCCGCCGGCGGCGCGCGAGCGCTACTTGGAACGGTTTCATGCGTTCATGGAGCGTCACCGCGAGCAGTTCCGCACGCTTGAGATGCCCTACGGCCTGCTCGCCACGCACCAGCCTCCCTGGGAAGGGTTGGCGATGTTCCTCTCGGAACGGAAGCGGCTGCTATGAGTATTGGCTTCCTGTATCCGCTGGCGTGGCTCGGTGCGCTCACGCTGGCGCTGCCGCTGTGGCTGCACCTGCACCGGCGGCACGACCCCACCGTTGTCCGCTTTTCGGCGCTGCAGTTCCTCGACGAGCAAGCGCCCGTCCGGCGAAGCCCGCTCTGGCCGCGTGACTGGCCGCTGCTGCTGGTGAGGCTGTTGGGCTTGCTGCTGCTTGTCGCGGCGTTCGCCTGGCCGTATTTCCCCCCGCACGCCGACGTGCTGATCGACGAGAGCTGCGTCTATATCCTGGACAACACGCTCAGCCACGAGGCGAGCCAGGGGTTCGAACAGGCTCGGCGACAGGTGCTCGACGAATTGTCCGCCGCCGGCGTGGGGCGACAGGTCGCCGTGGTCGAACTCACGACACTCCCCCGTGTCGTCGCGGGCTTCGGAGACGATCGCGGCGAGGCGATCGAGAAGATCCGGTCGCTCCGGCCCTCGTTCCAGCGTGGTTCGTACTTGTCCGCCTTTCGCGAGGCCGCCGGACTCTTGCACCGCTCGCTCGGCGAACGGAAACGGATCGTGCTGCTGGGTGACAGCCAGGAGAACCAGTGGACTGAAGGCGAGCACGTGCCGCCGTTCCTGGAGAACGTCGAAGTGACGCTGCCGCCGATCCTGGCGAGGAGTCGGCCCAACCTGGGACTGAGCAAGCCGCAGGCCCAGCGAGTATTTCTCGATGACGCAACGCTCGCCGAGGCCACTGTCGAACTCTATCATGCCGGGGGTGCGACCCAGGCCACAGTCGTGTTTCGGGCGGATGGCCAGGAGACCGCGCGCCGCGTCGTGGACCTGACCGGCCAGCCGGAGACGATCGTCGTGTCGGCTGGCTGGCCGACGGTCCCGGCGGAGTGGCTGCGAGGCGAGGTCTCCGTGGAAGGGGAGCCCAATGATCTGGCGGGCGACGACCGGGCCTACTTCGCTTTGGCGCCGGTCCGCGAGGGCCAGGTGGAGCTGGTGTCTGGCTCGCCGTTTCTGCGTACGGCGCTGACGCCAGAGATCATGCAGGGCCGGTGGCAGGTCCGCCTTGACGAGTGGTCCAAGAAGCAGACCGAGTTGCCGGAAGCGCCGCTGGCCGAAGTGCTGTGTGCCGAGAGCCAATACCTGAACTCCCCGGCAGCTCGCGCCCGTGTACTCAAGTATCTCCAGATGGGCCGGGGCGTAGTCCTGATCATCGATCAAGCCGGCCCGGTGGTCGCCGGCTTCCTCCACGAACTGGGCATTCAGGCCGTGGCGGAACCGCCGGCGGGCAAGGAGGCGGGATTGCTGTACGTAGCCACCGAGCATCCGATCTTCCAGCCGTTCCGGGCGGCCGACTTCGGAAACCTGGCGGAGATCACGGTCACCCGCTACCGGCGGCTGACCGCACCCAATGCGACGCCGCTCGTGTTCTCGGCTCAGGGTGACCCGCTGGTCCTGGAATTTCCGAGGACTCCGGGACGACTGCTCGTGTTGGCCTTCGCTTTGGACCGCACCGACACCAACTGGCCCGTCCATCCCACGTTCATCCCGCTCCTCGATCGCTGCTTCGAGCAGGCCCGCGCCCAACGTCAGCTGCCTTCGGCGTACCTGCCGGGCGACACCGTGGTGTGGCCGCTGTCGCCGGATGTTCAGGCCCGGGAAATGGTGATCGCACCCGAGTTCTCCGCCAATCGCCCGGAAGACGTCCGGACAGCGGTGACGAAGGGCCAGACGCGGTTCCAACTGCCCGATGCGCCGGGGCTGTACGGCGTCCGTTACGACAAACGTGCGGAGATTGAGAACATCCTGGCCGTCAATCCATCGCCGGACGAGTCCCGCCTGGTCTATGCTGATCCGGCGGAGCAGATCGCCCGTTGGAAACGCGAACCTCGGGCGATGTCAACTGCGGTCGCACCCCAGTCGACGGCCCTGGGACTGTCGCGGCCCGGCATCTTCCGGCAACGGCTCTGGTGGTGGCTGCTGCTGGGAAGTCTGGCGGCTTTGCTGATCGAGACTCGTTGGCTGTCCCTGCGAAAGGACTGGTCATGACGGATCCTTCGGTGCCGATCTCACGACTGCTGCGGGCCACGGAGAGTCAGTGGCGCTGGTTCCGACTGCTGCGGCAGACCTTGATCTTCAGCAGCGTGGTGACGGGCATAGTGCTGTTGCTGGGGGTGGGCCTGCTGCGAGGCTGGCTCCCCAGCGGGGGACCGTTGGTCGTCCTCTGTACGACGCTCGTTGCCGGAGCGTTGTTGACCTGGCTGTGCCTGGCTTTGGTGTGCGCGGTGGCGCCGGAGAATCACGCTTGGCTCGCCCAGTCTCTGGAACGGGTCCACACGCCGTTGCTGGACCGCCTGAACACGCTGACATTTCTTCAGCAAGGGGGTCAGAGGTCGCATCCCTACGCCGAGCAAATCGAGCGACAGGCGGCCTCCGTGGTGCAACACCTACCAGCACGCTTCCCTTTTTCCTGGGCACCGCTGCGTGCGCCGGCCGTGACGTTGGCCGTGCTCTTGCTCGTGACCGCTTGGTTCTACACCCAACTCCGACCCTGGGAGCGTGTCCGTGACGTTGCCCACGAACCGCCGCCGCCGGCGGACGCATCGTCCGAGATTCCTCAGCTGTCGGCACCGCCGACACCCGAGGCACGAGCGGAAACACCCTGGGGCGAGGTACGCATCGTCCGGCCGGGTGTCGATCTGCGGGCCACGCCGTTGGACGTGATTCCCCTGCGGATCGAAGCGGTGGCCAGCCGTTCGCTCGCGGAGCTGGCCTGGTTCGTGTCCGTCAACGCCGGTGAGGAACTGCGCCAGGAGATATCGGGCGGCGAGAACTCGCGGTTCGGCGCCTCCGAGCCTGAGCTCGACCTGCAAAGCCTCGGAGTAAGGGAATGGGACGTGGTCAGTTACTACGCCACGGCGACCTGCGCCGACGGCGGCCCAAGGTACCAATCGCGTATCTATTTCGTCGAAGTGTTTCCCTTCCGGAATGAACTGAAACAGATCCCGGGCGGGCCGCAGGGTGACAACACCAACGTGCTCCGTGAACTCACGACGCTGATCGAGCGGCAACAGCACGTCATCCGTAAGACGCGGGAGCAACAGGACTTGGGCGCAGCGGCCGGTGCCGACGGCCAACGTCAGCGGGAGGCGCTGGCCCACGTAGAGGCTGAATTGAATGCGGCTGGACCGCATCTGTCCGCCGAACTCCAGAGCCTGCTCGACCAGACCACCATGCAACAGTTACAGCCGCTCTTGAACGAGGCCCGGTCGTCCTTGCAGGAAGCCGAGAATTTGCTGCTTGGCAATACGCTGCCGCCGGCGATCAAGGGCGAAACCGCGGCGCTCGCCGCGCTCGCCAAGGCTCGTCAGCAATTCCAAACGGCGCTCCGCGAGCCGGCCGACGACGCCGCGGGCACCGCGGAAGCGGATGAGCCTCGGCCCACGGCGGAGGCCCCGGCGGAAACCGAGCCGCAGCCCGAGCCGAATTCGCTGGCAGCAGCCCTTGAGCAACAGGTCGAGCAGTATGCGAAGATTGAGCAGGACCCCGAGCAGTTCACGCCCGACGAAATCCAGCAGACGGCCCAACAGACCCGTGAACTACTGCAGCGTTTGGAGAAGTTTGAGCAACAGCAGTCGGCGGAGGAGCAGTCGGCTTCGGAACTCCACCAGGAACTGAACCAGAAGAACCGGCAGGAGTTCACGTCGCAATGCGACAAGCTGTGCCAGAGCCCGGACGGGAGTGGCAAACAGCAGGCGTCCAAGACCCTTCGACAGGGTCTGCAGGAGTTGTCCCGGGCCATGGCCGCGGATCGCGCTCGGAGAACGGCTGAACGGCAAGCGACCGGTATGCAGGAGAAGTTGGCCGACATGGAAAGCCGCCAAGCAGGGCTTCGCTCGGCTCGCCAGGAAGTGCAGAAGCTGTTGGCCGAAGAGCGGCAGCTCGAACAACAGGCCGAGCCGAGCGAGAAGAAGCCAGGTCCCCAACTCGCTGAGCGTCAGCGGAACCTACGCGACCGGCTGAACGAACTTTCCCGCCAGGACCCACGGAGCTTCGCACCCTGCGCCCGGCAATGCGAGTCTGCCTCGTCTGCGATGGGGCAGGCCGCCGAATCCCTGCAGTCCGGACAGCCCAAGTCGCAGGAACTCGGCGGCCTTGCGGCTCGAGAACTTCAACAACTCGACGACGCCCTGGAGCGAGAACAGCAAGGGGGCCGGTTGGCCGAAGCACACCAGCTCAAGCGGCTGCTCGACCAACAAATCCGTCAGCTCCAGCAGGCGGCGCAACCCGGTAACTCGTCGGCGCAGCTCGACCAATCCGCGCAGCGCGGCCGAGCGATCACCGCCCAGCTGAAGCAGATCGCCGAGGAGCAGCCGACGCGGCAGCAGTTTGGCGAACCGCTGCGAGAAGCACTTCGCGACGAGCTGCAACATCAAATCGATCAGGCGGCTGCGGGCGTCTGCCCGGCACAGGGCAGCGCGGACCAGGGCCAAGCGGCGGGCAAGCTCCGCCAGCGTCTTGAGGATGTGTCTCGCGCGTTCGAAGCCAGCGTGCCGGGCCAGCGGGGCCGCACCCAGCGCCAGTCGCTGGCTGCCGAAGGGCCGCAAGCGATCGAGGAGGGCCTGCGGCGTTTGGAAAGCCTGACGCGCCGACAGGCTGGCCGCAACGCGCGGTCCCAGCGAGGCGACCCGCGTCTCGGTCAGGACGCCCTGGACAGCTTCGAGGCGGGTCTCGAAACCACCTATGGGCACGACGAACAGACCCAACAAGCGATCCGCAACCTCGAACGGGAACTGAAACGCGGCGAGCAGCCGGTGGACGCGGGACTGATCCAGGAACTGCTGCGCGGAATCCAGAGGACCGGCCGTGAGACGGTCACCACGGCCCAGCCGGACCAGACGCAGAAGACGCAGATCGATCCTGCACGGCTGCCGCCCGCCTACAGGAAATCCATTGAACGCTACTACCAGAAGCTCTCCGAACAGCGATGACGCACCTGGCGTTCGAGAATCCGTGGATGGTTGCGATCGGACTGCCGATCGGGGCGGCGGCGTTGTTCGCCCTGGCGCGTTCCCAGTGGCGGCGAAACCAGCCTTGGCGCACGGTCGGTGCTCTGGCAGCCCTCCGCGGGGGAACCCTGCTTGTGCTGCTGATGCTGGCCGCCCGGCCGGTCCTGGTCGAGTCCCGGGAGCCGGAAGGAAACCGCGACAAGGTGGCCCTGTTGATCGACCGCAGCGCCAGCATGTCGCTCGAGCAGGAAGGGGAAACGCGGTTCCGGGCGGCAGTCAACTTCGCCCGGGAAGTGGTCTCGGCCGCGAACCGCGCCGGCCTGCGGGTCCAGTTGCTGTCGTTCGCCGAAGACGCCGTGGCGGCCGACGGCCGGCAGATCGCTGCTGCCGAACCCGATGGCAAGCAGACCAACTTGGCCAGAGCCATCGTGCAGGCGGTCACACAGGCCGGAGGGGCGCCGCTGGGTGTGGTAGCATTGACGGATGGGGCGGCGACGGAAGACGCCGACAACGCGCGGGCGGTCGCCGCGCTGTTGGACGGTCGCGTGCCCTTTATGGGAGTCGGTTTTGGCGGTGAGTTCGGCACCCAGAGCCTGTCCCTGGATCACGCGACAGCCCCACCCCTCGCACCGTGCCACCAGCAGTTCCGCATCGCGGCCCAGCTGCACGCCGTCGGCGAGCGAGATCTGCCGCCGTTCGACCTGATCCTGCTCCGCGATGGGCAGTTCCTGCAGAAGAAGACCATCGCGGCGGGACCGGGTGCCCGCACCTGGCAGGAGAGCTTCCTGGTCAGTGAAGTCCAGGAGCGGGTTTGCCGGTACACGGTCCAGCTGCTGCCCCCGGCGGATCCGGCGGTGAAGTGCCCTGTTACCGCGGCGACGGCAGCCGTACGGATCATCGGCGAAAAGGAATTCCGCGTGTTGTTCGTGCAAGGGGCAATGACGTGGGACTACAAGTTCATCCGAGCGGCGCTGTCCGCCGACCCCACGATCCGGCTGTCGGGCCTGAGCCGCACGGCGAACCAATCGACACTGTTTCAGGGGAGCGACGCCGCGGACGGCCTCGGGGGCGGC
>JBJTEQ010000287.1:0-5053 GCA_046092945.1 Kapaibacterium sp. (SeqCode) | reverse complement strand
GAGTGCAATGCTCGCTGCCGCGGTAATGGCAACGGTGATGCCGGCTAGGCCTGATCGGCTTGTTTCGTGCGTGCCCTGCGGTTCGGAGAAGTACATCTTGACGATAAGGCCAAGGTAGAAATAGGCGCTCACAACCGATGCAAGGACAGCAACGAGAGTCAGCCAAAGGAATCCGGCATCGATAGCGGAAACAAAGAGCAAGTACTTTCCGAAGAAGCCGGCAAGGGGCGGAATACCTGCGAGGGCGAACATGAACACTGCCATCGCAAAGGCCAGAACCGGCTCGCGCTTGGCAAGACCTGCATAGTCACTGATCTGCAGGTGCTGCTCATTGCCACGTTCAAGGATGCCGACAATAACAAACGCGCCGAGCTGCATGAAGACGTACGACGTTACATAGAAAACAATGGCAAAGTATCCATCTGCGCTATTGGCGACAATCCCCATCAGCAGGTAGCCGGCATGAGCGACCGATGAATATGCCAGCATGCGCTTAACGTTGGTCTGGGAGATAGCCGTGATGTTGCCGATGAGCATCGTGATGGCTGAGACCACGGCGAGCATATTCTGAAGCTTGGGCGTAAGGGCTGTGCCATGTGGCATGAGCGCGCTGAACACCGTGATGAACGCAGCAAAAGCCGCCGACTTACCAGCCGTGCTCATAAATGCTGTAACCACCGAAGGAGCCCCTTCGTAAACGTCGGGTGCCCACTGGTGAAATGGGAAAGCAGCCACCTTGAAGCCCAATGCTACAGCGAGCATTACCGCACCAATGGCCAAAAGCATTGGGAAGTGCACCGCACCGTCGTGAATGTTCTTGGCGATCACGTCGAACTGAAGTGAGCCGGTTGCGCCGTAGATAAGCGCCATACCGTAGACGAGGAAGCCCGACGCAAAGGCGCCAAGCAGGAAGTACTTGAGTCCGGCCTCGATACTGCGAATGTTCGTACGCAGAAAACCGGCCATCACATAAAACGAGATGGACATCAGTTCGATGCCAACAAAGAGGACCAGAAGATTGTTCGCATGGGCCATGAACATCATACCCGACACGGAGGAAACGAGCAGCGTGTAGAACTCATCCAGCTCGGTATTCTCGCGCTGCAGATAGGGTCGCGCGGCCATCATAGCCATCATACCAGCTCCACAGAACAGCACGTCGAAGTAGTTGGCAAAGCCCCCTACCGTGATCATACCATTGAACGCCAGTGCTTTGTGTCCTGCTGTGATAACAGCCAGTACCGCCGTAGCGGCAAGCGTTGCCATGTAGTAGCCGAAGATCAGCCGCGTGTTGTTGCGAACAAACGCCTGAATGGCAATGCCAACAGCCCCGAGGGCAAGCCAGATGACGATCAGCGGAAGTGAGCCAAAAATGTCGATGTTCATGCGAAGATCCTTGATGCAGCGATCAGGGGGTCGAATTCGTAATTAATGATGGGCTTCGGCGTGCGGCGCGTGGGACACATTGATGGTCAGTGACTCCGGCGTCGGCTTCTGGACCCATGTGACGACAGCCTTAACGCTCTGCTCGGAGAACTTCATCAGCGGTCCTGGCTGAACGCCAAACCAGATCGCCAGAACTGCAAGCGGAACGAGCTGCCAATATTCACCGCGGTTGAGATCCCGCAGATGATGATTCTCAGCATTATCGTTGGTGCCGAACATCACCCGTTGGAACATCCACAACAGGTACACTGCGGCGAAGATCACGCCGCTGGCGCTCACAATGGCATAGGTCCAGTTGTTGAGAACGGGGCTCTTGAAGGCACCAAGGAGCGTCAGGAATTCACCGACAAATCCGTTCAGTCCGGGCAGGCCGACCGACGCGAACATGGAAATGGCAAACAGGACAGCAAATCGTGGCATAACCTTGGTGATTCCACCGTAATCGGCGATCTCCCGCGTGTGACGACGCTCGTACAGAACGCCCACACAGAGGAACAACATCGGCGTCGAGATACCGTGGTTGATCATTTGCAGCACAGCCCCCTGCACACCTTCAGTGGTGACAGAGAAAATGCCAAGGACTACAAAACCAAGGTGACTCACCGATGAGTAAGCAACGAGCTTCTTGATATCGGTCTGCACCATGGCAACCAGAGCACCATAGACGATGCCGATAACGGCAAACACGCTGATCAGGTGCGAGAAATGCACCGATGCCTGTGGGAAGAGTCCGAGGTTGAATCGGATAAGACCATATGTACCAAGCTTGAGCAGAACTCCGGCAAGGATCACCGAGCCGGCCGTTGGGGCCTGCACGTGCGCATCCGGGAGCCACGTGTGCAACGGGAAGAGTGGCACCTTGATGAGGAAGGAGATTGCAAAGGCCCAGAACAGCAGTTGCTGCTTATCAAAGGCGATCTGCGATCCGATGGCCTGAAGCTTCGTAAGGTCGGTGGTAAAACCGTGTCCGGCCCACTGCGACTCGAGACCAAGCCAGACGATGGCAAGAAGCATCAGCAGTGAACCAACGAGCGTGTAGAGGAAGAACTTGATCGCGGCGTAGATGCGATCCTTGCCACCCCATATACCGATGATGAAGTACATCGGGATCAGAATCAGCTCCCAGAACACGTAGAATGTGAACGTATCCCAGGCCATGAACACACCAGTCATGCCGAACTGCAGAAGCAGCATGAGCGCATAGTACTCCTTGACGCTCTTGGCGATCGGCTCGTAGGAGGCCAGCAGGGCGATCGGCATGATCAGCGTGGTCAGAAGCACCAGAGGCAAAGCAATGCCATCAACACCAAGGCGGAAGCCGGCGTCGAGCGATGGGATCCACGGCTGATCGACCACAAACTGCAACGCCGTGTTCGACGTATCGAACGACGGAATCATCAAGAGCGACAGCAGAAAGGTAAGACACGAGAACACCAGCGCCGTACGCTTGATGGCCGTCGTCTGATCGCGATGGATAAACAAAATGGCGATCGCTCCGAGGAGCGGACCGAACAAGGTTGCGAGCAGAGCTGACACGCCCATACGCTGTAGGTTCCGTCTGTAGTGTCACTTACCGTGTAGAACCCGCAATATAGCAAACGGGCCGCGTCGGCGGGACGATAATGCGTCGGCCGTCCTGCGTAGGTTTGCATCCCATGAGCACATCCTCACGATCAACATTAATGTTCGTCGGACTCGGCAACCCCGGCGCAGAGTACGCCCCAACGCGTCATAACATCGGATTTATGGTGCTCGATGCTTTCGCTTCGTCCATTCAAGAGTCGTGGACCTCTCCATCGTCGCTTTTCGATGAGGCCCGCACACGCTATGCCGGCATCGAACTGGTGTTGATAAAGCCCCTTACCTACATGAATCTTTCGGGTAAGGCCGTTGCCAAGCGCAGTCGAGAACTGGGTATCTCCCCCACTCGCGTTGTGATCATCACGGATGAATACAACTTTCCGGTCGGCAAGCTCCACCTCAAGCAAGGGGGCACTGCCGGTGGACATAACGGCGTGACGTCGGTAATTGAGGAATTGGAGACCGCTAACTTCTGGCGTCTGCGCTGCGGGATCGATCGCAAATTCGGCCCTGGCGAACTTGTCGACTATGTATTGGCACCATTCGATGCAAGCCAGAGCGACGAACTGGGACGCATGGTCGAACGTGGGTGCGAAGCAATCCGTCAGATCGCCAAGGTCGGCCCAGCCCTGGCCATGCAGAAGGTCAATACACCCGGGCCCTCCTCAGGGGGCTGATCCGTCCGCCTCCGGACGCAAGTATCCGTCGTTGCGAATCACCCGCTGGATGGCGTCGGCCTTGGTGACCGCCGGCATCACGTCCTTGTAATGTTCTCGAAGAAGAACGAGCCGCGTATTCTCGTCCTGGACCTCCAGCAGCATCTGCCGTTGCGTGGGCGTCAACCCGGCCTTGGGAGCCATATCGAACGACGGTGTTGCAGTAAGCTCGTCGATGGAAAGCGTCTGTGCCGCAAGACCGTAGACCATGGTAACGATGCGGTTGTAGCTGGCCAGCACCTCCTCGAGAAGTGCCTGGTCGCAGCCAGTGGATTCGTCGTAATACTCTTCGACCTCGCCAACGTTGTAGGGGGCTTCGGTGGAGATCAGTTCGAGCAGCTTATACCGACGCAGCCCCTCCACCACGATATCCAACCGTCCATCGGGGTGACGTTCAAGAACGTCCACCACGATAGCTGAGCAACCCACTGGATGAAGACGTCCGTCATCAACAAGGTTGATTCCAAACTCCGAACCCCGCTCAAGACACTCATTGATGAGTGTCTTGTAGCGAGGTTCAAAGATGTGAAGGGGCAATCGAACCTCGGGAAAGAGCACGAGGTTCAATGGGAACAGACCAAGGGTCATCGACGAAGCTTGAGGTAGCGGTCGTTGATGCGACCCCAGTGCAGGTTGTTCAGGAAGGCATCGATGTAACCGGCGCGGCCGGGACCGCTCTTGTGGTAGTAGGCGTGTTCGAAGACGTCGCAGGCCACGAGTGGCATACCGCCCCAGATAGCGCCGTAGTGATGCTCATCAACGAGCACGTTCAGGAGTCGGCCCGAGTAGAGCGAGTCGATACACAGCACGCCCCATCCCGAAAGCTTGGCGGCAAGCGCCGATGCCTTGAAGTCGGCCTTCCATGCATCGAACGAGCCGTACTCCTTTTCGATGGCAGCAACCACGTCCGGACCCTTGCTTGGGTCTCCATCGCCGCCCATAACTTCCCAGTAGACGTCATGCAGGACAGTGCCGGCATGGTTCCAGGTGAATCGACGCTTGAGCTCGCCGACGTCGCTCCAGTTACCGTTTGCGGCGGCGCGATCGGCACTCTCAAGACCGGCTTCGATCTTGTTGAGGACCGTTACGTATCCCGTGTGGTGCGTGTTGTAGTGCCAGTCTGTAGTCTCCGGAGAGATCACGTCCTTGAGCAGTTCCTTTGCTTCCTCGTCGCTGTACGGACGTGGGTTGAATTTCCATTCGTAGGCCATGGCTACCTCAGATGCGAGTGATATGAAGGTTGATTCGTTGTTCGGGGGGTCAGACGCCGAAGCTACTGCCGCAGCCGCAGGTCTTGGTTGCGTTGGGGT
>JBJTEQ010000286.1:0-8125 GCA_046092945.1 Kapaibacterium sp. (SeqCode) | reverse complement strand
AGAGATCGGCAAACGATGTTGGTCGCATTCCCGATGAAAGTTCAAGGCGGAGAGTAGAATTGGGAGACAGCACATTTTGAGCCAAAGCGCGCGCCATCAATCCTGCACGAGTTTCATTTGTTTTTGTCCAGCCGATCTGCGGACCGGCAGACACTCCAACTATCCACGCTCCGGCGTTCCACCTTCGGCCATACAGAGCCTCGATGAAGGAGTATGAGCTACCGTTGAGCGACTGCAGACGCATGTCAACGTCAACTGATGATCGCACTCCGGCGCCTGACCAGGCGCACGACACATTGGCCGTAATCGCGTTGTCAGATGCCGACGCATTACCGAGCGTATCTGGTGCTGTAGTCGTCAGGCCGATGTTCGACCAACCGAACGTTCCGATGACGTCTACGTTCTCGACCTTCGCTTCGGTCTGAACTCCGGCGAGCAAATTCACCGACGACCTGTCTCGCAAACTGGCTGTATCTGCATAGAGCGAGAATGCCTGGTGACGAAGCTGCACATCAGTCTCGGTTAGCCCCTTCCCAAAAAAGAGAAACTTCTCCGGAGCAACATAGGAGGAGTTGAGTCGCGCCTGCGCAGTTGTGTACCCGGAACCGTCAACCCACCCCTCTGAATGCTCGATGCCGCCAGCAAGGTCCAGTGTGTAGCCACCCGTGCGCAGGGAATAGCCAGCCTGCAACGAAGGTGTAAGGTAGGCGCCGCCAGAAACGTCGACATAGCCCGGCGAATAATCGTCCTTGCGCATGAACAGCGGCAAGGGGCGACGCGCAGCGAGAGGTGGCGGAAGTTTTTCTGTTGGGTTCAAAGAGTCAAGCTCAGCCAATGTAAACGTTGGTGGGCGTGTCGGTACATGTTTGGCTGCCGAGGCAACGTCAACCAACGCCTTTCCGGTGACGAGAAAGTCCGGCAGTTCCAGTGGTGCATTGGGCTGCGTACTTGGTTGAGGAGCCGGCTGTGCAGGGGGAGCCTGGGCTCGCATACCAAGGGATGAGACAACAGTTAACACAACGATGATCAGCATGCGGATTTTCATCGCCGACCTCCAAGTCTCTTCAAGCGCATTTGCGCCGTCTTGCCATAGTCATCGTCCGGACGCAGAGTGAGAACTGTCTGATAGGTTTGCGATGCATCGCTGCGGCGGTTGAGAGCTTCGTAGCATTCACCGAGGGAGAGCATAGACAGCGTGTACCAGTCTTCAATTCCGGCGTAGTCATCACGAACTCGTTCGAAATACGTCACAGCTGTTTCGATGCTCTTTTCGCGCATGAACGATGTGCCGAGGTCATACAGAACATTAGCAACGATCAGTGGAGCATCGGTACGCTGAGCGAGAATGTTCAGATGGAATCGAGTACTGTCAAGACGTCCAGCCCTTCGATGAAGCTGTGCAAGCTTGTAGCGTGCCTGAGCACCATACTCACTCGCTGGATACACATCGGCCGTTTGCAGATAGAGCGTCAAGGCTGACGTCGTGTCTTCACGAAGACGAGCGTGCTCGCCCAATTCGTATCCGGCAAGTGATGCAGCAACGGTGTCTGTACCATACGACGAGAGGACAATTCGATAGATCGAATCGGCCGACGACATGTTGGCTGACTTGGTGTGGTACTCAGCCAGATCCATCATCGAGCTCACCACAAAGCGACTCTTTGCATCACGCTTGGCAATTGCCGAGAATGCCTCACGTGCCTGCGCAACGTCGTTCATTGTCAGGTATGTGCGGCCAAGCAGATACAGTGCCTCATCATTTCGCTGTGCCGATGGGTAGGATTTGAGGTACGCCTGCAGCTCACCCGCAGCTGATGTGTAGTTCTTTCCGGAATAGAAGATCTCCGCTTTGCGCCAGGCGAACTCCTCCGCCGCAAGCGAAGAGGGGTTCGAACGTATCAGTGTGTCGAGCACAACGATAGCCTCATCCGTTCGACCCTGTCCAACGAGTACATCCTGCAGACTCTTGGCTGCCTCGTTGGCCAGTGGGTGTGATGGGAACCGACTCATAACATCGCGATAGGTCGCGATCGATGCGTCGGTATTACCAAGATTGAAGTAGGCATCCCCCATTGTGTAGAGTGCACGCACGGCATGGTCGCCATCCGGATAGGCCGAAAGAAGTCGCTCAAACTCCGTCACTGCTGCGGCATCGTCCTGCTGCTGAAACGCGACCCAGCCAATGAGATAGAGCGCGTCATCAGCCAGCCGGCTCTTCGGATATCGTTGAACGAATGCTCTCATGAACTCGACAGCGCGGGAAAGTTCTCCCGCGCGGTATGATGACTGCCCCGCCTGATATGCAGCATACTGCGCTTCTTCCTGTCCGCCACCACGGCTTGCTGCCTGTTCATATTGGCGCGCTGCAGAGGCGAACTGCTTTGCGATGTACAATGCGTCGGCTCGGCGCACCATTGCCTCAGTTGCATACCTCGATGACGGATAGGTCGATAGCAGCTCACCGAACACCTTTGATGAACGATCAAAGTCTCGTCTGCGGAAATACGTCCAGGCAAGACCGTACATGGCTTCTTCTCGGCGGCTACTAGCGGTGTAGCGGCGCACAACCTCTTCGTAGAGTTCCTGGGCATTCTTTAGGAGATCTTCTTTGTACATGGCCTCGGCGAGCCAGAAGGAGGCCTCATCGCGCCGAGCATCGGTCGGGTGATTACCAAGAAAATCCGTCAGCGCCGCGATAGCCTGTCGAGATTGACCTGCTTGAACAAAGCAGATCCCACGATGCAGACGCGCATCGGCAAGGTATCGCTGTCGCATCGGCACAAGTTCTTCGCGCGCTTCATTGGCGATCTTCTCCGCACGCTCAAGGATCGATGCCGCCTTTGCCCACTGCTGACGGTGCATCTGGGCACTGCCGAGAAGAATCTGCGCACGCAACATCGTTGAAGCATCCTGAGCTTCGCGTTCAGCCCGCTCGAGCGAGCGGACAGAGCGCTCATAATCTTCGCGCTCATATTGGGCCTGACCTATTTCGATCAATGCCTGAGCCTTGTATGGATAACCCCCTTGCATCGAGAGAGCGGTAAAATCCTTTTCTGCTTCGTCGGCACGGCCGAGCCGCTTCAGACACAGCGCGCGATAGAGCAATGCCTGGTAGCGTGTATCGGAAGCTTCTTCAGCATCACCACTGATGATAGGGTCGTAGTGACGCAGCGCCGAATCGGGCTGGTTGCGATGCAGATGAGAGTACCCGGCGGTTAGGTGCATCACCCACCGATACACCGACAGTGGACGTTGAGCCAGGAATGCGTTGCACGTGTCAATTGCACGCTGATGAAGTCCGGCCTGCGCAAGAGCCTGCGCCCGAACCACCGGCACTAGGTCAACGGCACCTGTATCAACACCAGCCCCCTCACTTCGACCCTTCAGGTATGCCGCCATGGCTGTGTCGATTCCATTCAGGAGATCGATCGACCGCACGGCCTGTCGTTTTCCGAGGGCAATGACGGCCTGACGGACACGTGCTGAGATTGCCAATGAATGCGTTGGGTGATTCGTCCATACGGCACCATAGGCTGACGATGCCTCGGCATCCTGACCATTCTGTTCGTACACCTGACCGATGGCAAATCTTGCCTGAGCAGCAAGATCCTCACTGCCTGCCGTGGCCCGCTGGTACCCTTCCAGAGCCTTTTCCAACTCACCAAGATGCGCTCGTGATGTGGCCTCCCAGAAGGAAGCCAGTTGCAGGATAGACCCGTACACTGTGTCTCCACGCAGGTCTTTTGCGTGTTGGGCCATGCTTGCGGCCGATCCGCAGAGTTCTGCTCCCGTTGCGTGATCACCATCCTCGAGGGCCATAAGCCCCCTCTCCAGCATGGCCATCGGGGCAAGGGGCGCGGCAGAGCGCCTGTCGGTGAAGTCTGTCAATCGTCGCGTCGCACCGAGGCGGTTCTCACGCCGACGATCGATCTCTGCACGATCAAGCCAGACACGATCGCTCGACGAGGACCGGTTCCAATCGGCTGTGTAACGGCGAAGCTCCTGCAGCGAGCGCTGCAAAAGCGCCTGGTCAAGGTATCGTTGGGACTGCCGAGCGATGTGAATGCTCGGTACGGGTGGAGCAAGAAGATCCTGCCCTCGTGCTTGAAACGCAACGAGCGCATACACCCCCATGATCATCGTGATTCGTATGATCACCATGCGATATACACCTACCCCATTCCTCCTGATTTGCTGCATCGCAAATCTACGAACTGCTCCCTCACGCAATGGTCGTCTGGGCAGTAGATTTGCACGTGACATTTCCTGACGACACCATCGGAACTCCAGTGTACAACGTATTGCTGTACTATCAGTTTGTCCATATTGACAACCCCGAAACATTTGCCGAGGAGCATCGGCAGTTTTGCGAGTCTCTCGGAGTTAAGGGGCGAATCCTCGTCTCTGAAGAAGGGCTCAATGGTACGATCTCCGGTCCAGCAGAGGCATGCAATGAGTACCGTCGCGTCATTTCATCCGATCCGCGGTTTGCCTCAATGGTCTACAAGGTGGACGAGGTTCAGGAGCATGCCTTTCGAAAGCTGTTTGTGCGGGTGAAAAAGGAACTCGTCACCTTTCGGTCAGACCTGCCCTCGGATCCTAACGAGATCACCGGCAAGCGGCTTACTCCGATCCAATGGAAGGAGCTCATCGAGCGCGGCGACGTGATCATTCTGGACGGGCGAACCGATTACGAGTTCGACGTCGGACACTTCCGCGGTGCCATCCGTCCGGATGTAGAGTCGTTTCGTGAGTTCCCCGAGTGGATCCGCACGCATCTTGCCGATGCGCGGGAGAAGCCGATCCTGACATACTGCACGGGTGGAATCCGCTGCGAAAACCTTACCTCATTTATGAAACGGGATGGCTTCAAAGAAGTCTATCAGCTCGACGGTGGCATCGTGACGTATGGCAAAGACCCGCAAACGCAGGGGGCTCTGTGGGATGGACTATGCTACGTGTTCGACGAACGCGTAACAGTGGAGATCAATCACACGGATGATCGCCAGGTTGTCGGGCGGTGTCATCACTGCGGCGAAGCAACAGAACGCTATGTCAACTGTCGCAACTACCGCTGCCACCTGCAGCACCTTGCCTGTGAACCGTGCGAGCAACAGTTCAATAGTGCATGCTCCGTTGCCTGCATGGATGCCCCCGAACGTCCATGGTATCCCGGACAGCCCCCTCAAGGATCTTCCTTCAGCATCACCAACCCTGCAGCATCAGCATGAGTGAACTCCTCCAGCACATCGACGAGGCTATTGCCGAAATCCGAACGCATACCGATGCTACCCCGACGATTGGGATCATTCTTGGCACGGGGCTTGGGGCACTTGTGGACAGGATGGAGATTACGCAAACAATCGCCTATCAGACCATCCCGCACTTCCCAACGAGTACGGTCGAATCCCATTCCGGTCGTTTGGTTTTTGGAACAATCTCCGGCAGGAGCGTAGTGGTAATGCAGGGACGGTTTCATCAGTACGAAGGATATTCACTGCAGCAAGTCACCTTCCCCGTTCGGGTGATGAAAATGCTTGGCGTTCAGACGCTGATCGTATCAAATGCATGTGGTGGGATGAATCCGCTCTACCGGCGTGGCGATCTAATGCTGATTGATGATCACATCAACCTCCTTGGCGACAATCCCCTTGTTGGACCCAACGACCCTGCTCTTGGTCCACGGTTTCCCGACATGAGTGAGCCATACTCGCGTTACCTACTCGAGATCGCCGAGCGGTGCGCCCTTGCCCGCGCCCAAAAGGTCCACCGCGGTGTGTACGTGGCGGTAACGGGTCCAAACCTAGAGACGCGTGCCGAGTATCGGTTCCTGCGACTGATCGGTGCCGACGTTGTGGGTATGAGTACCGTACCGGAGTGTATTGTAGCGCGGCACATGCACATGGATGTCCTTGGTATCAGCATCATTACCGATGAGTGTTTTCCCGATTCGCTGCAACCTGTGCATCTTGAACACGTCCTGGAAGCGGCAGCCAAAGCTGAACCAATTCTCACGACGCTTGTCACTGACGTTATCGAGCAGATATCATGAATACACGCCCCCTTGCGTTGATCGTCCTGATGGCCGCAACGTTGTTTGCCTGCTCGCCGGAAGAGCTATTCATCGATTCATTCGATGACGGCTGGCGTCTTCTGATGACCAATACTCAGGGATCACTTGTTGTTACCGATGTACCGGATCAACGAGCAACGACTACTGTGTGGTCCGATGCAGCAGACTCAGCATCGTATCAGTTAAAGCGATTCCGTGACCGCGTGTATCTTCTGCATAGTCAACGGCCGTGGATTGTGATCTTTGATGCCGATACGCTTCGCGCCGTCGACACCATTGATCTTGGATCTGCCCCGGCATCATCTATCGCCTTTGCGAATGCTACGACGGCTTTTGCTACGATCCCCTCTGAGAAGTCGGTCAAGGTGATCGATCTCACGGTTGGTTCCGTTGCCCGCACTATAACCCTACCAAGTCGTCCGATGAATATTGATGCGAACGGCAATCAGCTCTGCGTTACGCTACCGGATACGAACTCGGTGGCAATCATCGACTCCCGCACGATGGACGTAGAAGCACTCGTGGCAACGTCGGCAGTGCCATGGTACGTAGCAGCAGATCCGGCGAATGCCGTGTTCTGCATCGTTTCTATCGGGGCCGGCAAGGTCACTCCGGGTGCGGCAACAGCCGCTACGATCCAGTTTCTCACGGCCACTACTCGTGCAATCAGCGCGCCTCTTGATCTCACGACACGCGGATCTACCGCCACGCAGTTGCGACCAACAGGTCTCATCGTGACATCAACACAGCTTGCCTTCGTATCGAGTGCAAATGGACTTATGCGTATCGGCACACGGTCGCGGAATCGAGTCACAACGATGCAGCCGGACAACATCGTTGCGCTTTCGTACAACGACGCACGTGCCGAGATCCTGGCTCAGCTCGGTGGTACGCGTTCGGTAGTAGCTATCTACAATGTCAACGGCGATGCGCGAACGGCGTCCATAAGTGTTGCCTCCCCTGCCACATCGGCACTCGGCATAGCGCGGTGATCACCGACCGACTGACTGAAACAGCGTCGAGGAGACCTCGGCGTATTGCCTTCGCAGATGCGGAAGACCCACGTGTGCAAACGGCGGCACAATGGTGCGCTCAGAGAGGTATCTGTCATCCGGTGCTTATTGCTGGTTTCTCACAGCATGACGAAGCAGGCCTTGCACACCTCGCATCTGATGGTGTGGAGATTGTGCATGTCCAAGACTACGAGCAGCGAACTGTAGAGCATCTCATGCAACGTCGCTCTGCTAAGGGGCTCACAGCCGAAGATGCCAGGATACTAGCATGTCATCCACTGTATTGTGCCGGGACGCTTCTGGCCGACGGCCGTGTTGACGGAGCAGTGGCCGGAGCCGTATCATCAACGCCGGACGTTGTCAGGGCCGCGTTGTGGACCGTAGGTATAGCACCCGATACGTCAGTTGTGTCGAGTTTCTTTCTGATGGCCTGGCCCGAGAAGCACCTGATCTTCTCCGATTGCGGCGTCGTTCCTGAGCCAAGCTCGGAACAGCTTGCTGACATTGCATGGTCGGCCGCGGAAAACTATCGTCGACTGCTGGGTGATGAGCCTCGGGTAGCATTCTTGTGCTTTTCGACAAGGGGCAGTGCAGCTCATTCATCGGTCGATCATGTGCGCGTAGCATATGAACGGTTTCACGTTCAGCACCCCGAAGTGATAGCTGATGGCGAGCTGCAATTCGATGCTGCATTTGTGCCGGATGTAGCCAGCAGAAAGGCCCCTGATTCGCCCCTTGAGGGCATGGCAAACGTGATGATCTTTCCCGATCTCAACGCCGGGAACATTGCCTACAAGATCGCACAGCGCCTTGGCGGAGCAACGGCCATCGGACCGATTCTACAGGGTCTAGCGAAGCCCTACTGCGATCTTTCGCGCGGATGCACGGCCGAGGACGTCGTGCTGGTTGCCGCGATCACGTCACTTATGAGCGATTGAGCAGTCGCTCAAAATCCTCGTCGCGCAGTTCATACTTCGTCGAGCAGTACTGACAGACCAGCTCTCGCTGGCCCTCTTCGCGCATCTGAGCAATCTCGGCA
>JBJTEQ010000285.1:0-2726 GCA_046092945.1 Kapaibacterium sp. (SeqCode) | reverse complement strand
GCACGGCACTCTACATCGCGTGTGTCAATGGCATTGTGGCACTCGGTGGACCAACGATGGCCGGTAATCATAAGCTAGGCACCGTTGCCCTGAACGGTCTCGCCCTATGCGCCGCCGTCGTCATCGCTGGACTCCATGCAGGGGGCTGGGTATCGCGTCTGCTGTCAACGCGTCCAGCCGTTGTCCTTGGCGAAATCTCATTCGCCCTCTACCTTATCCAGTTCATGCCCCTTGGTGCAAGCCGAAACATCGGCATGGATCTGCAATGGAATCTCGAGCAGATGGGCCTGCACTTTGTCGTAGCCGCCTGTGTGGCCTACGTCATCATGAACGCAGCAGCCCTTGCCCTGCACTATCTCTATGAACGCCCGGTAGGGAGGGCGCTCAAGAAGAGGTTTCAGGTGTGAGGAATGGCCCCGGGCCTTGGCCCGGGGTTAGGTGTGCACGCAAAAAAAAAGACCGCACAATGTGCGGTCTTTTTTTCGTTGGCGGACCCGTAGGGATTCGAACCCCAAACCTTCTGATCCGTAGTCAGATGCTCTATCCAGTTGAGCTACGGGTCCGTTGGAAAAGTTTCCAGGTGGCTTACGCCATCATCTTCTTGACGGCCTTGGTCAGGCGGCTCTTCTTGTTGGCGGCATTGTTCTTCTTGATGATGCCGCGGGCGGCAACACGATCAAGAATGCTGAATGCTGCGCGAAGCGCTTCCTGTGCCGCATCGACAGTTGTTGCCGTGCGCACAGCCTTGATGGCCTCGCGCATGACCTTTTTGTTTCCACGGTTGTAGATCTTGCGCTTGCGTGACTGGCGAATGCGCTTGATCGCTGACTGATGATGTGCCATGTGTGTGGCGCCTAGTGAATCTTGAAAACTTTAGGGCCGCAAAGATAGGTACGGATTTCAAATAAACAAGGGCACTTGTAGGGGGCCATTGGCTAGTTTTGTACCGATGACCCTGCTCGAACAACTGTCGCTGCTCACCACGGAGGATGTAAATCCCCATACGGCGGCGATCGACCGTGCGGATGCGCGCCAGATCGTGCAGATGCTCCATGAGCAGGACGCTCTGGTTGCATCGGCCGTGGGAACGCAGCTGGATGGGGTCGCCATGGCGGTGGACGTGGCTGCCCAGGCCTTCCGAAGCGGGGGACGCCTGATCTACGTCGGTGCCGGAACGAGCGGACGCCTCGGCATCCTGGACGCGTCGGAAATGCCCCCTACCTATGGGACTGCACCCGAAATGGTGCATGGGATCATCGCTGGCGGACGCGATGCGGTGTTCCGGTCAGTGGAAGGGGCTGAGGATTCGGCAGCACAGGGGGCAAATGCACTTGATGATCTTGATGTAGGGCCGCTGGACGTTGTCTGTGGCATTACCGCCTCGGGGCGCACACCGTTTGTACTCGGTGCGGTGCGTCGGGGCAGGGAGCGAGAAGCTCAAACCATTCTTATCAGCACGAACCCACGAGAGATCGTTGCCACTCTGTGCCCCGAGGCCCATATCCTGATCTGTCCGGTGGTCGGTCCGGAACCCATAACGGGATCCACCCGGATGAAGTCCGGCACGGCCCAGAAAATGGTGCTGAACATGATCACGACCGGTGCCATGGTGCGTCTCGGCAAAACGTACGGTAACGTCATGGTAGACCTGCAGCTTACCAACGAAAAGCTGCGTCAGCGGGCCATCAGAATGGTGATGTCAATCTGCGGAGTGAACCGTGAACAGGCTGCAGCTCTGCTTGCAGACGCCAGGGGGCATGTTAAATCGGCACTGGTGATGCATCACCACGGCTGCTCACGAGAAGAGGCCGAAGTACGTCTTCAGGCCGCCAATGGAATTGTACGAATCGCAATGGAGAATCAGTCATGACGCTTAACGACCTTGTTGCTCTTGCCCTTGATAAGGGGCTGAGTTTTGATCAGTTCATGCATCGCGCCGACGAGCGGATGATCGCGAATGACCCTGAGGACCGCTATGCCTCGGGACGTCCGCTGAATATGTCACGGATGACGAGGCACATCAAGACCTACGACCCAAGTGATGCTATCAATGGGGTGCTGTCCGAGATCCAGCAACCGCAGGTTTGGGTGGTGATCACCGAGGACTGGTGCGGCGATTCAGCGCAGACGCTGCCGGTTGTGGCAGCGATTGCTGCACTGAACCCACAGATCAGTCTGCGGATCCTCGACCGTGATACCTATCCTGAGGCCATCGACGGATATCTCACAAATGGTGCACGCTCGATCCCAATCGTCGTTGCTACACAGTTCGATGAGGTTGGTAACAGTGAGGAACTCTGGGTATGGGGCCCTCGTCCGGATGCTGCCAAGCCCCTTGTCACCACATGGAAGAACGAACACGAGACCAACACCGACTGGTACCCGCTCTTGCACACCTGGTACACGCAGAATGCTCACCAGCATGTTGAGTCTGACATTATGGGGCGCCTGAACGCTCCGGTGCAGAGGTAGGGTATGGAACTGCTTCTAGGCATTGTGGACTTCATCCTGCATATCGACTCCCATCTGGTAACGATCACGTCGCAGTATGGCGGGTGGGCATATGCCATTCTGTTTGCTATTGTCTTTGCCGAAACGGGGCTAGTGGTTACGCCCTTCCTGCCGGGGGATTCACTGCTTTTTGCGGCGGGAGCCATCTGTGCACTCGGTACGATGGACGTAACGACGCTAGGCGCACTTCTCATCGATGCCGCACTCATCGGTGA
>JBJTEQ010000284.1:0-4217 GCA_046092945.1 Kapaibacterium sp. (SeqCode) | reverse complement strand
GTATTGGTCGGTTTCGAGCGCGCCGTCGCGGAATACCTGAACGTCCTGCGCTAACGCGCAGCGATTTACCGACAACCGACGTTAGGCCTTACCGCCGAACGCAGTGGAAATGAAGTCGCGGTTCATCTGCGCGATAAACTCGGCACTGATTCCCTTCGGACATGCGGCCTCACACTCGTAGTGGTTGGTGCACGAGCCAAAGCCTTCGGCATCCATCTGCAGCACCATGTCCATGGCTCGAGATGCGCGCTCTGCCTGACCCTGCGGAAGCGACGCCAGGTGTCCGACCTTCGCAGCCGTAAAGAGCATAGCCGATGAGTTCGGGCATGCTGCCACGCAGGCACCGCATCCGATGCATGCGGCCGCATCCATGGCTCGGTCGGCATCAGGCTTTGAGATCGGGATGGCGTTGCCATCCTGCGCATTGCCAGTGTTGACGCTGACAAAGCCCCCTGTCTGAATGATGCGATCGAACGAACCGCGGTCGACCACCAAGTCCCGCAGCACAGGGAATGCCTTTGCGCGCCATGGTTCGATGTATATCTCGTCACCGTCCTTGAATGTGCGCATGTGGAGCTGGCAGGCCGTCGTGCGGGCAACCGGTCCATGTGGACGTCCGTTGATCACCATGCCACACGTGCCACAGATACCCTCGCGGCAATCGTGGTCAAAGGCAACCGGGATCTCGCCCTTTGCGATGAGGTCCTCGTTGAGCACGTCAAGCATTTCGAGAAAGCTCATATGCTCACTCACATTGGCAACGTCATACGTCTTGAGCATGCCAGTATCGTTCGGTCCGGCCTGACGCCAGATATGCAGTCTGAGGTTCATTACTTGTAGCTCCGTGTTGCCAGTTGGACGTTTTCGAAGGTAAGGGGCTCCTTGTGCAGTGTTGGCGTTTTACCAACACCGGTGTGCTCCCATGCTGCCACATAGCAGTAGTCGTCATCGTTGCGCTTGGCTTCGCCATCCTCGGTCTGGTACTCCTCGCGGAAGTGTCCACCGCAGGATTCGTTGCGCTGCAGAGCGTCATAACACATCAGTTCGGCAAACTCGAGGAAGTCGGCAACACGCAGACCCAGTTCGAGGGACTGATTCAATTCGGCACCGGAGCCAGGTACAACAAGGTTCTGCCAGAATTCTTCGCGGAGCTCAGGGATGCGCGTAAGCGCTTCCTTGAGGCCAGCTTCGTTGCGGGCCATGCCGCACTTGTCCCACATGATCTTTCCGAGCTCGCGGTGGAACGACGTTGGCGAGCGCTTGCCCCCTATCGAAAGAAGCGTGGAAATCTTCTGCTCGGCTTCCTTCACGGCAGCCTGTGCTTCGGAACTGTCCGAGCTGACGGCCGAAAGACCTCCTTGAGCAAGGTATCCACCAATGGTGTACGGGATCACAAAGTATCCGTCAGCAAGACCCTGCATGAGGGCTGACGCGCCAAGACGGTTTGCACCGTGGTCCGAGAAGTTGGCTTCACCGAGGACGAACAAGCCCGGCACGTTCGACATCAAATTGTAGTCCACCCAGAGACCGCCCATCGTGTAGTGCACGGCCGGGTAAATGCGCATCGGCACCTTGTAGGGGTTCTCGCCGGTAATGCGCTCGTACATCTCAAAAAGGTTGCCATAACGGTCGGCGATCGTCTTCTCGCCAAGACGTCGGATCGAATCGGAGAAGTCCAGGTACACGCCAAGTCCGCCCGGTCCAACACCACGACCTTCGTCACAGACTTCCTTCGCAGCTCGCGAGGCAATGTCACGGGGCGAGAGATTCCCAAACGATGGGTACTTGCGCTCGAGGTAGTAGTCACGGTCTGACTCAGGGATCTGATCCGGACTGCGCTGATCGCCCTTGTTCTTCGGAACCCAAATGCGGCCGTCATTTCGCAGCGACTCTGACATCAGCGTCAGCTTCGACTGGTAATCACCGCTCTGAGGAATGCACGTTGGGTGAATCTGTGTGTAGCAAGGATTGGCAAACAATGCCCCGCGCTTGTGAGCGCGATACGTTGCCGTGACATTGCAGGCCTTGGCATTGGTGCTCAGGTAGAACACATTGCCATAACCGCCCGTTGCCAGGATAACGGCATCCGCCATGTGCGAGCGCACTCCACCGGTGACCATGTCTCGGGTTACGATGCCGCGTGCACGTCCGTCAACCACGATCAGGTCCATCATTTCCTGCTTGTTGTGCAGCTTCACCTTGCCCAGGCCAACCTGACGCATCAGCGCCTGGTAGGCTCCGAGAAGCAGCTGTTGTCCGGTCTGCCCCTTTGCGTAGAACGTCCGCGACACCTGCGCTCCACCAAACGAGCGGTTGCTCAGGTAGCCACCATACTCGCGGGCAAACGGCACGCCCTGCGCTACGCATTGGTCGATGATGTTCACTGATACCTCGGCCAGACGATGCACGTTTGATTCGCGGGCTCGGAAGTCGCCCCCTTTCACCGTGTCGTAGAACAGACGCCAGACGCTGTCGCCATCGTTCTGGTAATTCTTGGCCGCGTTAATGCCCCCCTGAGCAGCGATCGAGTGTGCCCGACGAGCTGAGTCGTGGTAGGTGAAGGCCTGAACGTTGTATCCGAGTTCGGCAAGCGTGGCTGCCGATGACGCGCCGGCAAGACCAGTGCCCACAACAATGACCGTGAACTTCCGCTTGTTGGCCGGGTTGACGAGTTTCAGATCTGCCCGATGCTTATCCCAGCGCTGCTGGATGGGTCCGCTCGGAATGCCGCTGTTAAGTTCCATGACGTTGAGCTTTCTTCGATTAGATCTTGACGAAACCGAGGATGATGGCCAGCGGAACGCTGGAGAAGCCGAGGGCGATGATGATCGACAAACTCGGCCCAAGGATGCGCATTACCGGAACAATGCGTCGATTGGTTACACCGAGAGTCTGCACCGCGCTGGCAATGGCATGATTAAGGTGAAGACCTACCATGATCATCGAAAGGATGTACGTAACACTGATAAGGGGCTGCTGGAAGCTCGAAACGATCATGCTATACACGTCAGGGATGCAGTCAACGCACCCTTCTGACGGCGGGCACGCCGTGGCGTAGAATTCACTGTGAACCGCACCCCAGGTGAAATGGGCCAAGTGGTACAGCACATACGACAGAAGGAGCAGACCTGAATACAGCATTGTCCGTGATGCAATCGTCGACGACCGTGCCTCCACCCGGTGGTATTTCTCCGGACGTGCGGCGCGATTACGGCGGGCCAGGGTAATGGCCGCAGTCACGTGGAGCACGAAGAAGGACAGAAGTCCAAGGCGCACGACCCAGATGATCATGCCATGCCCCATCGTATGGAGCCCATGAGCGTACTCGTTGATCTGCTCACGGCCGAGAAACACCAAAAGGTTGCCCGAAAGGTGGCCCAGGAGAAAAAGAACCAGAAGCAGGCCACTGACGGCCATCAGCCACTTCTGGAACAGATTCGAACGCCAAATGTCGCCGAATGCCTTCATCGATATATCCTGACGTAAAGTGCGAAATCCGATGGCCCACAACGCTGATGTCGGCCAAAAGGTGCCGCGAATTTACAAATGTTGTGTCGTAGCTTCGTTCATGCTCGAAATCACGCGACTAACGAAGCGATATGGCCAGCATGTGGCCAACGATGACGTCACTCTCAGCGTTCAATCGGGGCGGATCTTTGGCCTGTTGGGTCCGAACGGGGCCGGTAAGACCACGCTGATCCGCATGATCACCGGCATCACCCTACCGGACGAGGGACCGATAGCCCTTGGCGGAGATGCTTCGATCGACACCCGCCGTGAACGAATCGGCTACCTTCCGGAAGAGCGAGGTCTGTACAAAAAGATGACCGTGGCCAAGCAGCTGCAGTACTTCGCCGGACTGAAGGGGCTCGATGCAAAAACAGCCGACCAGCGAATCCACTACTGGCTTGAGAGAATGGATGCCTCCGGATGGGGCGAGAAGAAGATCCAGGAACTCTCCAAGGGGATGCAGCAGAAGGTCCAGTTTGTTTCGACGATCCTGCATCAGCCATCGCTGCTGATCCTCGACGAACCATTCAGCGGTCTTGACCCAGTGAACGCCGACGTCCTCATCGGCGTTACCCGCGAGCTGCAGGCAGCGGGAACAACGATCATCCTTTCCACCCATCAAATGGATCAGGTCGAGCGTTTGTGTGACGACATTGCACTTATCCATCGGGGTCGTGTGGTACTTTCCGGAGAGGTAGCAGAAGTAC
>JBJTEQ010000283.1:0-12418 GCA_046092945.1 Kapaibacterium sp. (SeqCode) | reverse complement strand
AGCCCGGCCTTAGTCAGCACGTCCAGTGTTGCACGCGGTGCGATGATATCGCGAACCGTATCGGCTTCACAAGCAAGCAGCAAGCCCCCTCCCCAGGAGCGCGCTAGCACCTGAGCAGCTGGAAGGTCTGGAATCTCAACGTCTGACGCAATGGCCCGCAGGAACAGGGCCGAGGACAGCGTCATATGGGCAAGGTATACGGTGTCGATGAGATCGGAATTCGACTCGTCGGCCTCGAGTGCTTCGGCCGCTTCGTCACGGATGTCCGCAAGCTCGTCGATCTGCTCGTCGGTGAGCTGTGCCAGCTCCTCGGGGTTTTCAAGGATGTCGGGCAGGCCAAGGGCCGTAAGACGTTCATTCATAGGGATGGTCTCGTTGGTTGCAAAGGGATGATTGTGCGAACTGTGTCGGGCGCAAATTTACTGCGTCAAGGCATGCCGATGACGAGGATCACCACGCCGATCACGCTGATGACCGCACCGATGATGCTGCGAATTGGAATACGCTGGCCATATCCAACGCGCATGATCAGCATCACCACGAACGGCACGAGCGAGAAGATCGTCTGCGCCACGGCCACATCGAGGTTCTTTGCGGCAACAAGAGAGAGTGTGACGCCGATGATCGGACCGAACAGTGTGCCGAAGAACATTGCCGTGCGCGCTTCCTTATCCGCATAGGCCTCGCGCATGGGGCGATGTGGCGCTCGGCGCACAACGTCGAGTAGGTATGTGGCCGAGAAACCTACGATCATGCGCAGAAACGTTGCATGAAAAGGGGCTATCGAAGCCCCCTGATCCTGCATGCCTTTTTTCGCAAGAACCAGGCCCGCCCCCTGACACACAGCGCCGCCAATGGCAAGCAGGATGCCGAGCGAGTAGGATCCGAATCCCTCACTGTGGACCTCCTCGCGTTCATCAGGGTTGTTCATGGCGTATATCACGCCGGCAATCGACAGTACTATGCCAATGATGTCGGAGAAGGTAAGTGTCTCCCCAAGCATAGCCAGGCCAACGATTGCCGAGGCCGCCGGGGCAGTCGTACCGATGACGCTCTGTCGCCTTGCACCAAGAATGCGAAGCGACGTAAAGCCGAAGAGATCACCGATGGCCAGACCTACAAGTCCGCTCAATCCCAGCCAGAGCCATGCAGAGCCTGGCGTTTGCGTAACAATCTCCCATGGCCAATTCCCACTCATGACGCAGGCAATCATGAGCGTGGCGATTACGGCAACGCCCAACCGTGCCCGGTTGAGCAGACCGGGATCCATAAGCCGCGAGGCCTTGAGAAATGAGAGCGTACCGATGCTCCATGACAGGAGCGTGCCAGATGCGGCGAGAAGACCGAAGAACATTTGTCGAAGTTACGGAGTGACGGAGTGACGAGTGACGAGTGACGAAGTGGCAGAGTGATGTGGCAAACCAATTATCAATCCTCGGAGTATTCATTTCCCTAGCTTTGGATCGCACTTCCCCTGCACTACCAAGGATAGTACCTATGTCTCGTCGCATGTTCAGTTTGGCAGCTCTGTTGCTGGTTGTTGTGATTGTGGGTTGTTCTGATGAAACCGCACCTGGGCCAACATCGGGGGCGATCGTCGGGAAGGTTTTGAGCGGTAAGGAACTGAACCCTGTCGTTGGGGCAGTGGTCACGACGCAACCGCCCACGTCGAGCGTGCTGACGGATTCAGTAGGTCAGTTTCGTTTCCCGAGTGTTGCTAATGGCAACTACTATCTTACTGCGCGGCGAACCGGCTTTGGGTCTGACAACACCACCATCAGTGTGCGTGGTGGTGAAACAACCATTGCCACGATACTTCTGGACGGTTCGACTCCACTGGAGGATCTTCCCCCGGTGACCAGTGGTCTTGCGGTGTTCTTTCCTCTCGACAACTCACCGGCGGTAACTGTCGGCGACTCACTCGTGTCAGCAAACATGCTCTATGATGCTTTTCCTGCAACTGACCGCAAGAATCGTCAGGCTAAGGCAACGCGATTTCTCGGAGAAGAAACATCCTACCTTATCGCGACGCTTGATCCAATGTTGCAGTATGTGCCTCTCACCATTTCGTTCTGGCTCCGCAAGGATTACGCGCCTCAGGCGTTGGAGACCATACTTTCCAAGTACCGTCACCCTTCGGGAGAGGGTATTCACCTTGTGTACGAGAACGAGAATTTTACAGCTGCCTATATGACAGGTGGTTTTGCGAACTACTCACGTTCGGATGCTCAGCATCCCGCGCTGGGGAAATGGGTCCATGTTGCCTATGTCTGCGGTCAGACCGCCTGCGCTCTCTACATTGATGGGGAACTACAACGAGAATCTCCGTGGAATACAGGTCGCGCGTTGAATACCGTCACCAACGAACCATTCTACATTGGGTTCACACGGTCAGCCGCCACAACGGGTACGCCGCTCACGTCATTCAAAGGAGCGATCGACGACCTTGCATGGTATAGTCGAGTGCTTACCTCTGCGGAGATCAAGAGGCTGTCGGATGACCGATGACCAATGACTGATGACTATGGATCGGGGCACTCACATATATTTCTGGCTGCTTGGCTTGACTCTCCTTGGAGCGTTGCCCTGTCGTGCTCAGCTTCAATGGAAGGCGTTTGCCAATCTGCGGCACGGTCGGCATTGGCATGCGGTGCGTTATCTATCGGGCGATCGCGCCATCGTCATCGGTGGCTACGTGAACTCCACAGGGATACTAACGGGCGCTCCAACTCGAGAGACCGAGGTCATCGATCTGAACTCGGGAGCTGTGTCTCCCGGTCCATCGATGCAGTATGCACGCGCAGAGTTCCCGACGGTGGTGTTGCCTGATGGAGATGTCCTCGTCATCGGTGGGTACTCGACCGATGGCGGCAGCACGCGTATTGAACGTCTGGACGTGCAGACCATGACATGGCTGCCCGCCGGTGTTCTGCAGAGCGCTCGCCGTCAGCACGCAGCGGATTTTCTCTCGCCCGATGAGATCCTGATCTTCGCTGGATTCGATAACTCGACGGCAGAGATTTACACTGTTGCGAGTGAAAGGACGCGCCTTGTCAGCAACCTTCCATCTAGCGCGAACAACGCCGTCTCGGTGAATCCCGACGCTAGGGGACCATCGTACTTCGGGTTTCGTGAAGGGGGGCCGAATTCCCCACGGAGGAAGACCTCACTTCGCTACATGAAAAGCACCGATCGCTGGGAAGAAGACCTCGTTTTTGATGAAAGCCCCCTAGCACCACGGGTGACAGCACTCAACAATGGCTCCGTAGTGGTGGTTGGTGGTTCTGTCTCGGAGCAACCATTCGTTGGTTCAAAGAGCACGTGGATCGTGAACCCACTGGGCGTTGTTCGCAAGGGCCCATCATTGGCCATCGGCCGGCAACACATGGGGCTTGGTACGTGGAGCAACTCTCGTGTTCTTACTGCTGGTGGACTTGAAAGTGGCGTTGTCATCAGCAATGTCTGCGAGTGGATCGATCTTGAAAAGGGGCTCGCAGAGCGTGCCCCGAATCTTGTGCATGAGCGCAGCTATGCGCAGATGATCATGGCGCCGGCTGCTAGCGGACGCATGCGTGCCTACGTCATCTCCGGACTCCGCAATGGTGCAAACACCCCTCTCATTGAATTGCTCGAGGATAGCGTCTGCCAGACGCGGGTGAGCCCTCAGCCCCTTACCCAGATGCGTCTTGCGGGAAGCGCGATACGAAGCGAAGAGGGAATTCGGCTCACATCAACACGTCAGTATGAGAGCGGCAGTGCGTTTGTCGAGAACCGCGTTTCCGTCCGTAACGGATTTGAGCTCACGTTCTCATTCCGCCTTTCCGAAGGAAATGACAATGGAATGGTTGATGAGGGTGACCCCGGGGCAGATGGAGTTGCCGTTGTGCTTTTGCCGGAAACGCCGTCGGCTCTGGGGCAGCCGGGGGATGGAATCGGGTATCACGAGATACCCCACGGCATCGCTGTGGAATATGATTCCTATCTCAACCCCGCCTATTCCGATCCCAACACCAGTCATGTGGCTGTGCAGGTTGGCGATGGACGACTGCTTCGTGCCTGGCACATGATGCCATACGTGCGTGGCGTGGCCACCGCAGGTGTTCCGAGATTCAAAGCCGATGGTAGCCTGTACCATGGACGTATCGTCTACACTCCCGGTAAACTTCTTGTGTATGTGTCGACGACAGGCGTGTTCGATGAGCCCGTGCTTGACGTGGACTCGTTCGACATTCAGCAGATTCTGAACCTTGATTCACGGGGCTCCTGCTACGTTGGCTTTACCTCCTCCACCGGACGATCCAGTGAGGTGCATGAGCTGCTCTCAGTGGAACTCACGGATTGTCAGCCAGTAACCACCGTTCATGATGAACAGGATGGCTCGGGAAACTCTGGTCAGATGACGATCATGCCCAACCCCGTGAACTCAGCTGCACACATTCGGCTTTCATCACCGCTGCATGTCGATGCATTGCTGGAGCTCGTCGATCTACATGGACGCGTTCTGTTGCAGCGAACTATTCCCGAGGGATCAACATTCTGGTCTCTTGATGCTTTCAGTATGGTCGTCCCGGGACGCTATTACGTTCGCATAATAACGCCCGACAAAGTCCTGTCATCGCCCCTTACCATTGTCCGCTAAACACATTGACGACATACATGTCACTCCGTAACTCCGTCACTCTGTAACTCCGTAACTGAAAAGAGGCGCCCTCGGGCGCCTCTTTTCGTTTACCTGTTCTTCTTCTTGTGGCGGTTCTTACGAAGCCGCTTCTTGCGTTTGTGCGTGGCCATTTTATGGCGCTTCCGCTTCTTTCCGCATGGCATGGTGACCTCTTGTTGACGTGGATAAAATCAGGTTTTGTTTTCGATATTCAGATGTTCTTCGACAATTCTTTCAGGGCCATTGCTGCTCGCTGGCCGATCTCTGATGAGGGATCTGCCTGCTGACAGCGGGTGAACCATGTGACAGCCAGATCCTTGTTCCGAAGTTGGGTGTACATGACAGCGATGTTAAACAACGCTGACTGGTTCTTTGGCTCTTTCCGGATGACCGCCTCAAGCTCGGCTATCGCTTCGTTCTGCTTGCCTGTTTGGAACAGGCTGTAGGCATAGTCGACGCGAACTGCCATTTCCGATGGCTCGATCGAATCCAGAAAGCGTCGATAGTATTTCGACGCCCGTTCGAATTGTCCAAGATCGTAGCTGATGTTTGCCGCCGATACAACAAGCATGCTGTCAAGCGGGCGTGCAATGAGCGAATCCTCGATCGTTGCCAGCAGCGATGTCAACTTCCGTTCTCGAGCAACGGATTCTTCCTCCGAGTGTCTCTGCGAGGCTCTCTGCAGGGCCTTTTCCTTGCCTGCATCAATATTCGCCGAGATCGCCATTCGTGAAAGTGCCCACGAACCCAACCCCACAACTCCCACGATCGTAACAGCTATCGAGGTTGCCGTTGCCGTCTTCATGCTATCAGTCGGTTGCCGAAGCGTCCGGTGACTGACTGCCCGAGCGGAGTTTGCCGTGCACCTTCTCCTGGAACTCTGAGCTGACCTTGAACGAGGGGATAAACCTCTCCTCAAGGGGCACAGGATCCCCGGTTCGCGGATTGCGCGCCATACGCGGCTTGCGACTCTTGACGCTGAACACACCAAAACCCCGCAGCTCGATACGCTTGCCGTCGGCCAGCGCATCGATGATGCTCAGGAGAAAACCATCCACTACTGCCTTGGTCTCGAGCTTCGTCAGCCCGGTCTCACCAGCAATTTTGTCGACGATATCTGCTTTGGTAACGTTCAACGTTGCCTCGTTTGGGACTCATCACAATACAGCGCGCGGGTGTGCGTATGAGGTAACGGCGGTGCCGCACCCCCACAATTCGCGGAGGGCAAACATACGAAAGGCCCTTATTCTACACAACCTTAGCCCCACGCTATGAGTCCAGTCACTATTTTTGCCGATCGATTCGCCATGGAGGGAGAGTGAACTGGTCTGAGGAGCACGTCTCATCGGACATACAGCAGGTGCAGGCAGCGCTGCGGGGCTCGGGACGGCTACCGAGGCACGTTGCCGCGATCATGGATGGTAATGGCAGATGGGCCCAGATGCGGTCTATGCCGCGCATTGAGGGACACCGTGCCGGAATGGAAAGCGTCCGATCCGTGGTCAGGGCCTGTTCTCAGTTGGGTATCGGCTACCTGACGTTATACGCATTCTCCATTGAGAACTGGAAGCGTCCTGCTCCCGAGGTGCGGTTTCTCATGTCCCTGCTGGAAATGTATCTGCGCAAAGAGCTTGACGAGCTGCATGAGAACAACGTGCGAATCCGTACGATCGGAAAGACAAACGCGTTACCGAAAAACGTCTCGCGCGTGCTGCAGAAGGCGATTGAGAAGACCGCTGACAATGACGGCCTTACACTCACGCTGGCACTCAGCTATGGATCGCGGTGGGATATTCAACGAGCGATGCAGGTGATCGCCCTTGACGTGCGCAGAGGTAAGCTTTCTCCAGAAGATCTGACTGAAGAAACGGTGTCGGCATACCTGCAGACATCCTTCATGCCGGATCCGGACCTGATCATCCGAACGAGCGGGGAGCTGCGTCTGAGCAACTTCCTCCTCTGGGAAGCAGCGTACGCGGAATTGTATGTAACCGAGCAGTTATGGCCGGACTTCCACGCCAATGAGCTGTATCATGCGCTAACGGAGTTTACGCAGCGCGAGCGCCGATTCGGCAAAACGTCGGCTCAACTCTCCGAGAGCGAGACACCAAAACCATCGACGCTGGAGCGACTCCGTAATGCACTCAAATAGCCACCTGAACAAGGGGGCAGATTGGTGCAACGTTGTCGTTGTTCTGGTTTGCTTTGCCACTCTGATGCTCTGCTCGCCCCTTGCCATGGGGCAGGGAAGCACGCAGCAGCGGTTTCCGATCATTGCCGGAATCACGGTCGAGGGGTTGTCCACTGGTGCGGATATGCAGACGGTGATCGCCTATTCTGGCCTGCGTATCGGACAGGAAGCCCGTCCGGATGACCTGATGACCGCGGTGCGTAACCTGTGGAATCGACGCACCTTTAAGGACGTGAAGATCGAACGAGAGCGCGAAACGGCACTTGGTGTCTTTCTGGTGATCCGCGTTGAACAGATGCCGCGACTGAGAAGCGTGACGATCTCGGGTAATGATGAAGTTTCAATCGAAGAGATCAACAAAGCTATTGATCGTCGCAACGGTGATATCATCTCGCCGTACGACGAGTACCTTGCCCGCGAGGCCGTACGCGCACTCTACGTGAAGGAAGGTTTGCTCTTTGCCAAGATTGAGACCAAGCTGACGTCTGCTGATTCTTTGAACTATTACGACCTTGAGCTCATTGTCAACGAGGGCGTGGAATTTCACGTACGATCTATCCAGATTGAGGGCAATAATCGGTATACCGATGAAGAGATCGCCTCAGCATTCAGCGATACGAAGACAACAGCGTGGTATCAGTTCTGGGCCTCATCAAAATTTGACCATACCAAGTACGACGAAGACAAGAAGAAGCTCGCGACGTGGTTTCGTGAAAGGGGCTTGTTGGACGCAGAAATCGTCTCCGATACGGTGATCTACGATGAGACAACCGAATCGGTTGACGTGCGGCTGACAATCAATGAGGGATTGCCGGTTGCAATCAGATCAGTAAAGTTCACCGGCAATACCATCTATCCGGAGGGCCTGATGCTGGCGCGTCTCGGCGTTGAATCCGGGGAGCCATACAACGAGACCAAGTTCTACAAGAACCTGCAGGTTAATGAAGACCAGTCTGACGTTACATCGCTCTACGCCGACAATGGATACCTGGCATGCCGCATGGAGCCGGAGTTTATTCGTTCCTATCCCGACAGCGTCGACATCGTGGTCCGTGTTGTCGAGGGAGATCAGTACACGATTCGGCGCATTGAGATCTCGGGAAATACGAAAACGCGTGATCGTGTGATCCGCCGAGAACTATACCTGCGTCCCGGTGATTACTTCAACCGTTCAGCGCTGATCCGAAGCGTACGCGGTTTGGGTATGCTGAACTTCTTCAATCCGGAAGCCCTCAAGCCCAATGTTCAACCTGTAGACAAGACCAAGGTCGATGTGGTCCTGAAGGTTGAAGAGCGGTCGACCGACACCTTCAATGCCTCTGTTGGATTTGCCGGCGCCTTCGGACTGACGGGATCTATCGGCATCACGCTTAACAACTTCGACATCAGTGAACCGTTCTCGGCCGGTGCCGGACAAATTCTCGGGTTTCAGTGGGAGTTCGGTCAGGCATCTCGTCTGCAGACCTTTCAGCTCTCCTTTACCGAGCCATGGCTCTTTGGTCAGCCAACATCCGTCGGCTTCAACATCTACGACACGCAGCAGAACTTCAACTTCGTCATGCGTCGCACAGGCGGCCAGGTGAATCTTGGACGTCGATTCCGTTGGCCGGACGATTACTTCCGCGGCGACTGGAGCGTATCGTTCGAGCGGATCATCTCGAACACGAGCACCTTCTTCTCACGCGCCGGAACGCAGACGGCTTTGACTGTTTCGCAGACCATTTCGCGGATGAGCTTTGATAACATGATCTTCCCGACGGCTGGATCGCGCTTCTCTCTCTCGACGCGAGCTACAGCAGGTGCGTTGGGTATCGGTACGACCGACTTCGGAAAGGTCGGTTTCAACTTCGATATGGTGAATCCTCTCCTTACCATTGGCGGCAATACACGCCTTGTGTTGTTCCTCGGTTCGGAGTTGGGCTACGTCAGCGGCTTCCGCGCCGATACGACGATCCCACCGGGCGAACTGTTTTACATGGGTGGAAACGGCCTCGGCGGATTTGCCGTAACGCCCCTCCGTGGTTACCGCGATAACTCCTTCGCTCCGGTGGCCGCAGACGGACGTCGGCTGCCTCCCGGCGGACGTATGCAGACGCGATTTGTAACGGAACTTCGATTCGCTCTTACGCTGAATCCCTTCCCGATCTATTTGCTTAGTTTTGCCGAGGCCGGAAACGTGTGGTCAAGCCTTCGCACTGCCGATCCGTTTGGACTCAAGCGCTCGGCAGGTTTCGGACTGCGTATGCTTCTGCAACCGATCGGGTTGCTTGGATTTGACGTCGGCTATGGCTTCGACGATGATCCAAACACACCCGGAATTCGGTCCGGATGGCAGTTCCACTTCCAGTTCGGTCGGTAATTCGTGTTCACCTTCACACATTCGGAATCTGTTCCCATGTTCGTACGTCTCGGTATCATTCTCGCGCTTGTGATCGCTGCAGCGCCCCTTTCAGCCCAGAACTTCAAGATCGGTGTTGTCAGTGCCGACGTGATCCTCAAGGAACTTCCAGATGCGATCAAGGCCGGTAAAACAATTGAAGAAGCCGGATTGAAGATCCGTGACACTCTGCAGATGATGCAGAAGGAATTCGAGACCCGCATCGAAAGCTACCGCAAGCAGGAAGCGATGATGACAGCCGACGCTAAGCGGAAGGAAGAAGAGTCGCTCGGTGCCCTGCGTCAGCGGTTCCTGCAGTATCAGGAGGAAAAGCTTGGTCAAACAGGCGAGATCGCCCGTATGCGGGAAGAACTTCTTCAGCCAATCCGAGCCAAGGTGAGCGAAGCAATCAATACGGTTGCCAAGGAAGAAAAGATCAATCTCGTCCTCGATAAGGTTGGCGGCATTGTGCTGTACAGCGAAGACAAGGCCGACATCACCTACAAGGTGCTCGACCGCATGAAGCGCGGCAACTAACTTCACAGCCAGCCCCTGCAACCACCACTACTATTGCCCATGAACCGTTGATCCTGTTCGTAAATCGGAGATACCTGCCTTATGACGAAGTGGATCATCTCGTGCATGATGTTGCTGACACTACTAGTCAGCACGAGCGTTGCGCAGAAAATTGGTTACGTGTCGACGGATTTTATTCGTTCGCAGTTTCAGATGGCCCGGCATGCCGAAGGCCGACTGACAACGTCGGTGGACGAATGGAAGTCCGACATGGCGCAGAAGCAGCGCGATATCGACGAGCTCGAGATCGAGATCAAAAAGAATCGGTTGATCTGGAGCGATCAAGAGCGACAGGTCAAAGAAAAAGAGATCGAAGATAAACGTCGAGAACGCGATCAGTTTGCGCGCGACAAGTTCGAGCCAGGGGGCGAGTATGACAAGCTGGCCGAGCAGGCTATGCAGGCTGTTTGGGCAAAGATCTACGCAGCGATCCAGAAGGTTGCCGCTACCGATGGATACGATATCGTTTGGGATAAGAGTGTTCAGCCACTGGTTTATGTGAACGCCAAGTACGATATCACCTCGAAGGTGATGAAAGAGCTTGGCATTGACGCAGCTGACCTTGAGGCAAAGCAGAAGGAAGCCATCGAAGGTGACCCACGCAACAAGCGCATTGAAGAGCCACGCAAGAGGAAGTCTCGCCGGACTCCCGTGGCCGACACAACACAAAGTACAACGTCGAATCCGACTCCGAATCCCGCAGCCAACCCATCGGCAGTTCCAACAAATCCTGCCGTTCCGCCAGGGCTTCCTATGACGCCCGACGGAGTGATCCCTCCTGGTCAGATTCCGATCTCCAATCCCGGACAAGGGGCTCCTGTACCTGCCGATACGACAAAGAAACCAGGCGGCGGCAGATGACGTCGCCATTTCCATGTTCGTCAGCTGAACTCGCCCAGCTTCTTGGACGAAGTGTCTCGGGAGATGCGAACGTGGTTGTCACGGGTGTGAATTCTATTGAATCTGCGCAGGATGGAGAGATCGCGTTCCTCGGTTCTGATACGTTTGCCCAGCAACTTCCTACGACTGCAGCAGCATGCGTTATCGTGCGCGAGAAGGATGTTCCCAACGTCCGCTGCTCGTCGTGGATCGTCAGTCCAAATCCGTATGCCGACATCGTGACGCTGCTGCGAATGGTGAGCCCCCTCCATGAGCTTGAGCCGGGACATCGTGATGCGCGCGCTGTGATCGATGCTTCTGCACAGATTGCCGGGACCGCATCCATCGGCCCAGGATGCGTGATCTCGGCCGGTTGTGAGATCGGCGAAAACACGCAGTTGCTGGCAAATGTTGTGCTCTATCCCCGCACACGCATCGGTAACGACTGTACGTTGAATGCTAACACCACATGCTACCAGGATACGCAGATCGGCAATCGCTGTATCATTCATGCGGGAACAGTAATCGGATCTGACGGCTTTGGGTATGTTGAGCAGGATGATAAACACTTTGAGAAGATCCCACACGTGGGCTCGGTGCGGATCGGCAACGATGTTGAGATCGGTGCGAATGTTACTATTGATCGTGCTGCTATGGGGCAGACGGTCATCGAAGACGGCGTGAAGATCGACAACCTTGTTCAGCTTGCGCATGGCGTCAAGGTCGGCGAGAATTCCGCCATCGCCGCACAAGTGGCCATTGCAGGGGGCACGGTTATTGGTAAGCGTAATCGCATCGCCGGACAGGCCGGAATTGTTGGCCATGTGGTAACCACTGACGACGTTGTGGTTTATGCACAGTCGGGTGTTGCCAAGTCTATCACTGCGCCGGGAGCGTATTTCGGATCGCCCGCGAAGGAACACGCGCAAGCACTGCGAATGGAAATGGCGCTACGTCAGCTTCCGGAGCTGCTTCATCAGATCCGAACCATGGCAGCTGAACTTGAAGCATTGAAGAAGGAACATCAGCAATGAGTATCAAGCAACGGACGATCACCGAATCGGTCTCAATGTCGGGTGTTGGACTTCATACCGGAAGTCTTACGACCATGACATTTCATCCGGCCGCGGAAAATACTGGGTATCGGTTCCGTCGGATCGATATGCCGGGCAGTCCGGAGATTCCTGCACTGGTCGATAACGTCGTAGAGATTGCCCGGGGTACAACGATCGCCGTTGGTGAGGCCCGTGTTCATACGGTGGAACACGTGCTTGCAGCACTCGTTGGTATGGGCGTTGACAATTGCATCATTGATCTGACGAATAACGAGCCCCCTGTCGGAGATGGCTCATCGATGCCCTACGTGGAGATGATCAAGCGAGTGGGCGTGGTGGAGCAGCAGGCAACACGTCACGAGATCGTCGTTGATCAGCCGATCCGATATGTTGACGAAGGGCGCGGCACAGAGATCGCAGCATTGCCGAACGACTCGTACCGGGTGACTGTGATGGTTGACTATAAAAACCCGGCTTTGGGTAGTCAGCATACAGGACTCTTTGATCTTGATGCGGAGTTTGAGACGGAGTTTGCTCCTGCTCGCACATTCTGCTTTCTCCACGAAGTTGAGGCGCTCTACAAGCAGGGATTGATCCAAGGGGGCAACCTTGATAATGCCATAGTCATCGTCGACAAGGAAATGTCGGACGACGAGCTTCGAGCCACGTTGTCATCCATG
>JBJTEQ010000282.1:0-2646 GCA_046092945.1 Kapaibacterium sp. (SeqCode) | reverse complement strand
CATTATCGCGTACCCCGGGCCTTGGCCCTGGGTACGGTAAATTGTACCGTGCATTCCCTCCTCCTCCTCCTTCTTCTCCTCCCCATCTTCGCTTCTGCGCAGCAGTACGCGGTGAAGGTGGGCACGGCCGGACATCGTGAGCAGCGGATGACGGTGGGGTATGGTGTAGGGGGCGTGCAGAACTCAGTGACGCGCAACGTGCTCGATGATTCAACACTGCATGCATTTGGTCCACTGTTGCTGAGTTACACAACAGCGTACGGTGATCGAGTGAATATTGGTGCGGAAGTCGGCTATCACGAGTTGAAGGGACGCTGGCTTTCGGACGATACCAATCCCCCACCGGGTGGACGCGCCATACCGGTTCCATACGGTAAGCGTACGGTGCACATTGCTGCCCATGGAGAGGTGCTGTGGCACCACACCCGATGGTTCGATCTGGCCTCGGATGCGTCACTTGGTGTTGCACTGATCAATCATAGCGGCAACAACAGGCCCCTTGCCTCAACCGGGCTGGCGTATCATGTTGGATTAGTGTCGGTGCGGGTTGCGGGCGATGTTGCCTTCCGACTCGAGATCGGTTACGGCTACCGAGGACTCATCAACGCAGGCATGAGCTTCGTGATGTAACGATCGGTACGTTGTGGCTATGGTGTGCGCTTTCGCAGGAGCCATGCCAAGCCCCCTGACCCGAGCATGGCCGCAATGGCATACCAGTTCTCAAGAGCCAGCGTTGGGTAGAACGCCGACGTGAGCGTGATACCGGCAATGGTGCCGCCGAGGTGCGCTTCGTGTCCGACATTGTCGTAGCCCCTTCCGGAGACGTACACCGAGTAGAGCACGAAGAGGCTGCCCATGATCCACGCGGGAAGTGGGAAGGGCACCATCAGGATCATCATGGGCAGGTCGGGTACAAGCACCGTCACCGCGGCAACAATGGCGCACACAGCACCGGATGCACCAACAGCTCTATAGGAGGGGGCGTTGCGATGCGTAATGAGCGAGGCAAATGACCCCACAACAACGCCAAGCAGATACACAAGGCCAAAGCGCCACGAGCCGATGACGTGTTCAAACCAGCCACCGAACATGACGAGCGAGAACATATTCAGCGCAAGGTGCATGAAGTCTGCGTGAACCAGACCGCAAGTGGCAATGCGCCACCACTCACCACGACGCCCCAGCACATCCTCGACGCTGAGCATGAGTCGTCCGTACAGAGTGATGCTCCGAAACGAAACGAGCGTGATCGCCACAGTGGCGATCACGATCGTGAGAGTCAACGGTGCTAGTGTCAGGTCGTTCACTGCGCCGGAATAAGAGCCATTTGCGGGGTCAGCCCCAGTTTATCCCGAAGCATCATGATCGTCTGCTGCAATTCGCTAGCAGCCATCTGTGCTGAGCGACTACGCGCGGTTGCCATGTTATACTTGCCCTGCAATGACTCAGCGAGCTTCAGAGCCCCCTGATAATCCTTCGCGCGGATGGCCTTCAGAATCGGGATCTCATCGAGTTTATAATCGAACTCAGGCACTACGTTCATGCCGGCCCCAACTTCCTTGAGGTAACCCTGCGCCGCATCCCACTTGCCCATGACTTTCGCGGCATCGGATGCCAGCACACGGCTGACGCGAATCACCTGGTCAAGGATGTCAGATTCGGAACCTTCATTCGGAATCTGCAGGCCCTGCTCGGCCGTGTAGAGCCGCGGGTTGGCGATCAGCCTATTGCAGCTTGCAAGAGCGCGAGTGGCCATGCCTTCTGCTTCGGCCTGCATGCCGCACGTTTCAAAGAACCGTGACATCTGCAGTTCGAACATCATGCTCATCGGGAACATATCCAGGGAGAGTACCTCGGTCATGCGCTTCAGTACCGCACCGGCACGCGCTGTGTCCTTCTTCTCGTAGAGTAGCCACGTAGCGTACTTGTAGAAAACGTTACGATAGCTCAGGATGTAGCCACGGTTGACGTCGTCGTAATAGACGTTCGGGTTGTTCAGGTTGCGGAACTTCAGACCGATCTTCGGCTCGGTATTGATCTCATCGAACGGTGTATCACGCATGAGCGTGGTTTCCATCACGGATTCGTTAATGGATTCGCCGATGGCCGATGACTGAGGCGTTGGGCATACGCGATAGGCCATGCCCTCGAGGCGCAGGTAACGGTCGAGTCCAACGTACTCATCTGCCCATGATGGGTCACCGACAGACGTTGAGAAGTACACGGGACGCTCGAACCGAGTGGTCTTGATAATGTCGGCAACAAGCTTGTGCTGCACACCAATGAAGAATGTCTCCTGACCCGTTGGATCACCAGCGCCCCTTGACGAGCCCTTGAAGTTCCACGACATGCTGCCACGATTGATAAGTGCAGTATCGTTCGTGAACTTTGCAAGGATCGATTTATCGACAGGAACAGTAATCATCGTTACAGGACCAAAGTCATAGCTGAGTGCCCGTGGATCTTCCTCGGACACCAGCAGCTGCTCGTCTGAGAACGTAAGTGGCAACTTCTTGGCGCCCCATGGTGCACGATTCTTGAGCTGTTCGATATACCACGTGGTCTGCCCAAGCGAGAGGTTTACCACGCGAACATCACGCCGAACGCCTGCCACATCCTGCAGATACCACACAGGGAATGTGTCGT
>JBJTEQ010000281.1:0-5028 GCA_046092945.1 Kapaibacterium sp. (SeqCode) | reverse complement strand
ATGGAAGATGGATCACCTGGTCCGGCGTCCGGCATTCGAGGATCCATGCGCCGGTGCTGAGACCCGAAGCGCACATGACGGATGTTCGCTGCGAGTCGTGTCCTATGAGTTCACATTCCTGACTCTGTCCCGTAACGGCATGGACAAGACGCAGGCGGTAAGGGGCTGATAGAAGCCCCGTTACGGTAAGCTCGCGCGCACCAGCGCTGAGCGGCACACCAGTGACCGACGGTGAAGAATGCCGCAGACGTTCTTCAGCTACAGAGACAATGACCGGTGGCAGACGCATGCCGCAGGGAACGTCCACACTGCGTTGTGTGATGTCAGCGCTGCCTGTAGCCGGGTAGACCGCGATGCGGGAGTCGGATTTTGACAAGGCAGTTATCCGATAGGTTGCCTTGCCGCCGACGAAGAACTTGTCATCAAGTTCAAAAATGTAGAACTGCCCGATGAGCGGGCGACCCTTGATGATCGTGCTCTTTGAGTTATCGGGCGATGACATCGTCAGCTCCGGCTCGAGAGTCTCGGTCGAAAAGATCGGGGCAAGAACAACCGTCGCACCATTAACGATCACCACAGCGGGCTCAGCGATCGTCGGACCCAGCAGGCAGGCAGCGGTGACCACGTTCACCGCCCCATGGCCAAGGATCGTATCAGGCATGCCGGCATAGACCGAAGCACGACGCATAGCATCACGAATCTCCCACGAGCGGAGATTCGGATAGAGCTGGCGGAGCAGTCCAACCTGAGCGGCCACGTACGGTGTTGCAAGTGATGTGCCGCTTGCGCGGATAATAGCACCATTGACCGCCTGCGTTGGAACCTTCATTCCCGGTGCGGCAAAGTCCGGCTTCTGACGTCCGGCAGCGTTTGGACCCCACGACGAGGCAAACCAGGGCGTTGAACCGTCGACCGATATCGCACCGATCGCCAGCGCGCTGTCGGCATCGGCAGGCGTGGAAATTGATCGGCCACTCGGGCCGTTATTACCGGCTGCTGTGACGCAGATCACGCCTCGAGCAGCGGCGAGGTTGATCGCACGGGCTGCATAGGTGGTCTTGCCATCCAAAAGCTCATACGGAGTCGATTCGTCCGTGCTGTCAAATGAGCGATATCCGAGAGAAGAACTCGCAACATCCACGCCGTTCTTCTCCAGCCACCAGAGTGCTTCGACGTAGCTATCCTCTTCGATGCGGCGCTCATAGCGCATATCTTCGGTCTTTGCCAGCAGATAGGTAGCCAATGGCGCAACACCCATGACGGAGTCAGTGTGCCAAGCAGCGGCCACGGACATGATGACACTCCCGTGCTCATCCTGTGAGCCAACATCATTGCTTTGGTTTGCGGTTATCTCTCGACGAAAAATGAAGTCATACTCATTGTCAACATTCAGATGGGCAAGAGACGTCATTGCCCTCCAACGGAATCCGTTATCAATGACGCCAATGCGAGCCCCCTGACCATACACACCAAGGTCGTGGATGGAGTTTACGTTGCCGACCTCCAGAAATGCTGTGGAGTGCGTCTCGGGAATGGGACCACAATCGTCCGGTAGCGTAAGTCCATACGATACTGTGTTACAGGTCACCGCTGACTTTACAAAGGGAAGTGCCTTGACGCCGACAACCTGCAGCGAATCAAGATTAACAACGATGTAATTGAACCACGGGTTCGACGTCAGTATGCTGTCACTGAACGACCGTATAGCCGTTACATATGGCTCATGAAGGGGGCGATCCAGGCCGTCGAGCTCAGGATTCATTCCCACATTGCGCCGACGGGTGAGTGCTCGTGGATGGTACTCACGAAGAGTCCGCTCATACTGGTCCGATCCGGGAATGAATTCTCCGGGCCCCTTGTTGGTAAAGGTGATGCGGTGCGGCTGGCCTTGTGCCCAGGCCTGATGTTCTTGGCCTATGGCCACGAGCAGCAGGGCAACGACGATAATGGTTTCGTAGGTTTGCGAGCGTTTCATGCGGGAGAATAATGACTTCGATGATTGACAGTGAAAAGTCCCTTCGGCGGCGTCTGGCGGGCAAACATCATGCGGCGTGGATCGATCGTGCGGGCCTGACGGTTATCCAACTGACCGGATCGGACCGCATTGATCTTCTGCATCGACTAACGACCAATGATCTGCGAAATTTGCAGTCAGGCAATGGTCGACAGACTGTGTTGCTCACTGACAAAGCTCGGATCATTGACGTTGTGACACTTCTTCATGACGATGAATCGACGCTTCTGATCGGGTCTCCGAATGCCGGCGTTGAGATCCTTCCGTGGGTGCGAAAGTACGTCATCATGGATGATGTTCGGCTGAAGGATATGTCTGACTCGTTCGATGCCATCGAGATCATCGGTCCACGTTCTGCCGACATTGTCGAGCAGCTTTTGCAGAGCCCCGTGTCAACTTTTGGCATTGCCAAATGGGCGCGCCTTTATCTTGATGATGGTCAGCTCCTGACGATCGTTCGCATGCCCTCTGCATGTGAAGTTTCCTACTGGATTATCGGGGACAAAAAGGCCATCGGCGGTGTGCGTGATCATCTGACAAACCTATCAGACGACCTCCCGCAGCTCAGCATCGACGACGCCGAGTACCTCAGAGTACTGGCCGGTACGGGCATGCGCGGCCATGAGTGGACGCAGGCATACAATCCGCTCGAGGCGGGACTGCTGCATCTGACCTCCTTCGCAAAGGGCTGTTACATCGGCCAGGAAGTTGTTGCCCGTCTTGATTCCTACAACAAAGTCAAACAGCGCATCATGGGGCTGGTCAGTCGTGAACCCGTCGCACCGCAGGACATGATCACTGCCGATGGCAATACCGTTGGCGTGGTAACAAGCGTGGTCACGAGCTGCGATGGCTCAGCATGGCTTGCCCTTGGATATATCCGTGGCGAACATGCGCACGCCGGAACACCGATCACGATTGTTCATGACGGCTCATCGATCACGGCCGAACTCGTGCTGCCACCGATGTTGGATGCATCATGCCAGTAGCTATCGTTGTTGGCGGTGCACGCCGCATTGGTGCGTCGATCGTCAAGGGGCTTGCCGAAGAAGGGTACGACGTTGGTTTTACCTACCATACCTCACAGGCCGAAGCGGAATCGCTGGTTGGTGGTCTTGCGACAGCCGGAGTGAATGCGGCTGTGGCATGCTGCGATGTCACGGATCCCGATGCACTGACTCGTGCGCTTGATGAGCTTACCACAGATCTTGGCCATGCCGATGTGGTGATCTCCTGCGCCGGGGTGTTTCCGCCGGCCACGGCGGTTCAAGAACTTACCGAACATCACATAACTGAGACGTTCCGCGTGAACACGCTCCCTCTTTTGACAATTGCTCGCCTGTATCAGCATGCGTGCCGAGAGCGTCAGCAATCGGGACGGATCGTTGTGATTGGATCACTTGGTGCTCGCGAAATATGGCGAGATCGTGCGGCATATAACGTCAGCAAGGCAGCTCTGACGACGTTAGCACACTCGCTGGCACGCAGTCTTGCTCCACAGATCTGTATCAACATTGTAGCCCCCGGGGCCATTGCTCAGCCCCTTGACCAACGTGATACGGATTCATCACTCGTCGACGTATCACGAATTCCGATGCAACGGCACGGAACAGCGTCCGACGTTGTCGACGCAGTGCGGTATTTTGCGCGTTGTTCTCCGTACATCACCGGACAAACTATCGTTGTTGATGGTGGCTACGGACTGATTCGCTAAACGGCGACCTTCACTTCTGAACATTCAGGTATGGCCATGCATATGAATCGTCACGTCTCTCAACTTGTTCGGCATACAGTTTCTGTTATCGTCGCTGTGCTGCTGAGTGCCATTGTTCCGATAGCGAACATCGCCGGCACAGTTACCATCCTGCCGATGAGCCCAAAGCAGGGCGGTACGGTAACGATCGAGTATACGCCGCTTGAATCGGATGCCCAGATGATCGAGGCTGGCAGCCTGCACGCCGTGGTGTATCTGTTCTCGATCGATCAGGAAGGTGCACTTGCTGTGGAAGTACCACTGGAACGGAAGTCCGGTCGATGGACAGGAAGTACCGAAATACCCCGTGAAAGTGTCTACGGAATCGTCAAGGTCGGCAACGGACGCGACTATGACCGCAACAAGGATCTCTTCTGGGAATTTCTCGTATCGACGGATGGCACTCGCCACGTCGAGGGTGCAAACATGAAGGCTGCCATGGCACGATTTGGACAGCTTCCAGAATCCTACCGGATGAAGGAAGATCTTGACGATGCAATTGACTATCTCGATGCCGAAGCGCGACTGTATCCGAAAAACATCCTCGCGCAATTGAACTACATCATGATCGCCAAGGCCACCAACAGGCTTGATGAACGGGAGTCGCTTGATAAGTATCGCGAACTGACAGCGTCGGTGATGCAGATCGCCACGCCGAACCAAGCACTTGCGCTATATCAGGCCTACGTTGCACAGGAGAAATCAAACGAGGCTTCGAGTGTGATGGAGGAAGCTACACGTAGATTTCCATTATCACTGGTCGTCGAACAAGGCTCGCTTCAGAAGCTTTCACAGTCGAAGAGTTACGAGGAGTTCGTAGGCAATGTCCGGGCACACCTCAAGGCATTTCCATCATCGAGCGCTCGGCAGAATATCATCGATGCCGTCGTTCAGGGAGCAACACAACAGGGGACGTTTCGACCACTGATTGCCTTCCTCGATGCAACGCCTACGGTGCCAGCAATGACCTACTACCGCACGGTGAATGTGATCGGCGGCGTTGATTCTTTGCGGTCCGAAGCGCTAAGACTCATAAGTGATGGTCTCAAGGCGTCAAAGGATGCTTCGCGCAAACCGCGCGATGTTGGACAATCCGCGTGGAATGAAGAGCAGAGAATTGCCCGCTCATTGCTCCTCTTTATCAAAGGGGCTATCGAGCGCGTTCAATCACGGAATGATGATGCCATTGCTTCGCTGGAACAGAGCATTCAGATCGCGGGCGATGATGCAGAAAAGGTCTGCGTTCAGATGCTTATTGACC
>JBJTEQ010000280.1:0-3936 GCA_046092945.1 Kapaibacterium sp. (SeqCode) | reverse complement strand
GCAGTGATCTCTGGCCATACTAAGGTTGGTATCCTCCGCTATCCGGACATCCTCGTTGGTCTTGGCGGTTCATCCCCGGCTCACTTCGTCCGCAACAACGTTCACGACGCCATGTTGCCTCTTGAAATGGCCGGCAAGAAGTTTATCACCGTCCCATGTCGTTATACAGGTACACGCATCACGGGCAAGGCATCTGCCGAGTTCGGTGTGGAAGATGACCGTGGCGATGTGATTCGCGTGATTGCCCTCGAGGACGGTACTACTGTCAAGACACTTCGTCAAGACGGATCGTCCTTCAAGAATGAATTCATCCTCAAGAAGGGCGAAACACGCGTTGTTCCTTCCCTGGAAGTTCAGACGTATTGGGAATCTGACAAGCCAATCCTGATGGGTCAGTACGGTAAGTCATACGCGAAGGACCGTGGTATCGCAGTTCGTGGATCATCGAAGGGTGAAGAGTCGGCACTCGGACACCCGAGCGTTGAGTCTGGCATGCCTATGCTCCAGTATGTGCCGTCGGTTGACCGTTATGTAGAGTACGGAGTGTTCAGCGCCCCAGAGGGCATGGATAACTTCCTCAACATCGTCTTCAAGGCAGATGAGATCACGAAGATCAAGTTCGATAACAAGGCCCTCAATGCTGCTTTCGGTGGTGCGATGCGCTACCTCAAGGGAACACCGTATGCATGCATTTCAACCCCAATTGGTGCTGGTGATCACGTCATAGAGTCGGTTGACCCTAACGTTCGCTGGGCTGCTTGGACCTACGGCTCGCTTGATGGTCTGACGCAAGGTCGCGCTTACGGCACTCCTATTTCGATCGACATGACGATTCCTTGTGACGATTCTGTCATGGACATGGAAGAGAATGTCTGCGGTGATGTAGATGCGGAAGGTAAGATCATGCCGGAGAACTCATCATGTGGTTCGATCTTCGCTGTGTATCCAGAGAACCTGACGAATTACGTGCTTGAAATTGATCCCGAGTTTGTGACCGGTAACAAGTCCGCCAAGTTCAAACTCACAGTCGAAGACAAGACGAAGGACGCTATCGCCGTTGTTCGTGTTGTTACGCGCTCAGGCAAGTTCATCGAAAAAACATACACGTACACGGCAGATAAGATCTCCTGGACGCCAAATAAGTTGAACTTCGGCACGATCGCATTCAACACGCCAGATTCGAAGGTCTTTACGATCAAGAATGAAAGCAGTGTTCGCCCGGTCAACGTAAAGCGGATCTATGTTCGCGCAGCAAGCCAGGTGTTCGTTTGCAATCCGAATGGTGGTTTCACTCTCGGACCTAGCGAGTCACGCGACATCAAGGTGTCGGCTACCATTCAGTCTGCCCCGGAAGTTGTTGACACAGTTCTGGTTGAGCTTGAGTGCTACACGGTGAAGACAGCAGAACTCCGTGTTCGTGGTGAGCAACCACAGATCTATGTGTCGGACGTGAACTGGGGACCGGTCCCAGCCAGCTCACCAGGTGTTGAGCGCAGGGTGACTATCCAAAATGGTAGCCGCGTTGAGCTGATCCTGAGTGGTTTCCAAGAGTCGCTGCTCGATGGATCGGGCCGATTCTTCAATCCTCGGACCCTAGATGGTAAGCCGCTTGCGTCAGCATTCCCGATGACGATCCCTGGTAACGGTAAGTACGACTTCTATGTGACGTACTCTCCAAAGGGCGAATCCAATGTTGCTCACTCCGTTTCGGTTCCGTTCTTCTCTAACGCAATTGAAGTAGACTCGATTGCGATCCTTGAAGGTAGCGGCGTTTCGTTCAACCTTGCTGTTGTAGCAGAGCCATGGAACGAGCGCGTTATCGATAATGTCCAGAAGAATCTGAACATCAGCGAGTATCGCAAGACCGTGTCATTCATGAACTACGGTGAGCAGCCGATCGAGTTCAACACACCGCTCATCCGCGGTAAGGATGCAGCTGCATTCCGCATCGTTGATAACGGAACCACGGGTTCATTCCCAGTTCAGCTTGTTGGCAAGGGACCTGATCAAAGCCGCACGGTCACAGTCGCATTCATTCCAAATGAACTTCCAAGCCGTGGTGCAGAGCGCAATGACTACGAAGCAGAGATTGTGTTCCCAACAAACTCGACGGAGCAATCAGAAGTAGCGCAGAAGCTCGAGGCAACTGCATGGCAGCCACAGGTCAAGGGTGCGAATCTCGACTTCCCTGGCACAATGAACCTTGGCGAAGCAGCACAAGTTCTGACGATTCCTGTCGCTAACGTTAGCATGAACGACCAGTCGAACCCGACCAGCGGCAACGTCAACGGTACCTACGATGTTGTGATCACGAACATCCGTATCACAGATGCTAACACTCGTTTTGAACTCCTCAATGCGCCAACGCCGCAAAACCCTTGGCGTATCAAGCCAGGAGAGGCACCAATGGAACTGCAGGTTCGTTTTGACCCGCAGTTCTCTGGAACATTCGAGTCGCCATATGTGATCGAGACAAACGTGGGAACAAACGGTCAAGCACCATACGAGCCAACATATAAGATCACTGCTCGTGTTCAAGGCGGAGATTTCACTGTAACTGGCGACGCTGGCGATCAGTACGTCTTCAATGAAAAGATCCTGAAGGTAAAGGTTACGCACAGTGAACTTGTAACACGTCGTTTCTCGTTCTCTGAGTTTGCGGAAGGTCAGGACGCCTCGAACTTTATCGTTCTGCCAAACAAGACAACCGGTGCCAACTATCTCGATATCGCTCCGGGTGAAACTGGTGAGATCGAAGTACGCTTTGTGCCAACGTTTGTCACCATGGTTGCCCCTGGTCAAACTGGTCTCGGCTCAATCAAGGCCCGTACGCAGGCTCTCGTTCCCCGTGCAGATGTACACACTGCCACACTGAAGGTCACAGAAGAGCTCACGGGTAAGGAAAAGGTTGCTCAGCTTTCTGGCAACGGTAAGTACCTTGAGACAACTGACCTTATCGGTGACAATTACACGGTTGCCCCTGGTGGTCACATCGCCGTCGCAGTAGAACTCAAGGCAGATCCACAGGCCATCGATGCAGCAAACATGACGGAACTTCGCGTTCGCATTTCATTCGATCCGCGTATCGTAAAGCCACGTGCAGATGTGAAGGATATCATCCTTGCCGGTACACAGATGGATGGCTGGACGGTTCTGCGCTCAGCTGTCACAGGTAAGGCATCGGATGATGTCAATCAGCTTGAGATCGATTTCGTGGACATGCGTGCAACAAAGAAGGCGCTGAGCAATGCTACGAACGCTGCAATGTTCAAGGTTAAGTTCGATGCGTTCTTCAACCAGGCTAAGGACGGTTCATTCTCGACGCCGATCGGTGTGTACTCATACTGGGTCGATCAAGACGCAACGAGCAACCGCGATGATTATGTTCTCTTCCTTGATAAGCCAGGAAAGCTCACGATCACACTTCCTTGTGCTAACGTCCGCCGTCTTGCAGCATTCACATCCACAACATTTGGTGTGAAGCCAGTTCGTCCGAATCCGGTCGTGAACTCTGGTGTGATCAGCTTCGGCGTCAGCATCCCTGCTCCAACACGCATTGAGCTCTTCAATGCGATGGGAGAAAAGGTTGTTACGCTCGTTGATCAGAAGCTTGAAGTTGGCGAGTATGACCTTACACTTAATGCAAGTATGATACCTGCCGGAACATACTACTATCAGGTTGTGTCAGGCCCATTCGTTAGCGAACCACAGTCTCTGACGATCGTCAAGTAAGCAGGAAAGTTTTCTTCATGGCGCCCCCTCCCGGTGGAACTGGGAGGGGGCGTTGTGCTTTATGCTTGTTCAGGCGAGAAACTGACGTAAAGGAATAGAAATGCTTCTTCATCATCTGATCGCAAGTCTGGGAACAATCCTCCTCCTCTGGATTGGAGCTTCACCGCTACTACCAGCTCAAGAGCCGGGGACAATACCCTGGAC
>JBJTEQ010000279.1:0-5114 GCA_046092945.1 Kapaibacterium sp. (SeqCode) | reverse complement strand
TTATTGGTGCTACCGGACTTGTTGGGCGAACAATGCTGCGCGTACTCGAGCAGCGCGGCACGCCCGTCAATCAACTTGTGCTGGCCGCCTCAGCCAGCTCTGCAGGATCGATGATCGAGGTGCGAAACAAGCAGAAGATGGTGCGGGCACTGAGTCCGGACGTCTTCGATGGTATCGACTATGCCCTCTTCAGCGCCGGCGGAGACGTCAGTCGTGAGTATGCTCCCATCGCTACGTCAAGGGGCTGCGTGGTGATCGATAACTCAAGCGCTTGGCGCATGGACCCGAACGTACCGCTGGTAGTGCCGGAGGTAAACCCCCAGGATGCATTGATGCATCGTGGTGTGATCGCCAATCCGAACTGCAGCACCATTCAGCTGGTGGTGGCCTTAAAGCCCCTTGCCGATGCCTTCGGGTTGCGTCGAGTTGTAGTAAGCACGTATCAGACGCCAAGCGGTGCCGGACAGAAAGGCATCGATCAACTGAATGCCGAACTCGCTGGACGCCTGCCGGTGCAGCGCATCTCGCCGCATCAGATCGCGGGCAATACGGTGTTCCATAGCATCGATGACGTGAACTCCTCGTCCGAAGAAGAGACAAAGGTGATGCGCGAAACGCGCCGCATCCTTCACAATGACGACTTGCCTCTTGCCGTTACGTGCGTGCGCGTACCGGTGATAGGTGGACATGGAGAGTCGGTTGCCATCGAGACCACGCTACCATGTCCTCCAGACGCCGTCCGCGAGGTGCTTGCCTCGTCGCCCGGCATAGTAGTGCTGGACGATCCGGCCGACGCCGTGTATCCAACCACGGTGCAGTCCAACGAAAAAGATTCCGTCTATGTTGGGCGCATCCGTCCCGACACATCGGTTGAGAATGGCGTGCTCCTATGGGTTGTTGCCGACAATCTTCGTAAGGGGGCGGCCACCAACGCAATCCAGATTCTCGAACTCCTCGAAGCGCATCGATGAACGCCTACGCAGTGATCATGGCCGGTGGATCCGGCGAACGGTTCTGGCCCCTTTCCCGCTCAAAACGACCGAAGCAGCTGTTAGCGCTTACCTCGCAGCGGATGATGATCGAGGAAGCCATCGAGCGTATCGCTCCGATCATCCCTCTCGAACGTGTGCTTATCATCACGAGCGCCGTGCTTCAGCAACCCATAATCGATGCACTGCCGCTATTGCCGCCGCAGAACGTTATCGCCGAACCGGCAAAGCGCAACACGGCACCGTGCCTTGCACTTGCCTGCAGTGTGATCGAATCTCGTGAAGGGGGCGATGCACTCATGGCAGTGCTCACGGCAGACCACTTCATCGGCAATGTGGATGCCTTCCGTCACGATGTGCAGGTGGCACTCGATTATGCTAAAGGGCACGATGCCTTGCTGACGCTGGGCATCCCACCAACGCGTCCAGAAACAGGCTATGGATACATCCGGATGACCTCTGCCGCAGCCCCTTCAACGGTAACCTCGGTGGCGGAATTCAAAGAGAAGCCAACGATCAACGTGGCCATGCAGTATCTGCGCAGCGGTGAGTACGTCTGGAACAGCGGAATGTTCTTCTGGAGGACGCATGCATTGTCATCGGCAATGAATGCAAGCCTGCCGGAGGTTGGCTCCCTCATCAACGACATGACGTCGGCCATCAGCGCTGAAGATTCAGCGGCGCTGACGTCAACGTTCTCCAAAATGCCGGATATCTCCATCGACTACGGCGTTATGGAGCGAGCAACCAACGTCTTTGTTGTGCCGGCCTCGTTCCCATGGGATGACGTCGGCTCATGGGATTCGCTTGACCGAATGCAGCCACGAGATGATCAGGGTAATGTGCTGCAGGGTCCCTCTACTGTGGTGGACACCAATAACAGCGTCATCGTAAATGCTCACGACGGTTCGCACATCGTCACCGGCGTCGGACTCGATGACATTGTGGTTGTGGTGACGAACGACGCTACCATGGTCTGCGCCAAGGAACGCGCGCAGGACGTGAAGCTCATCGTAAAGACGCTTCGCGAGCAGGGACGCAGCGATGTCCTCTGATCTGATTCTGTCCAGTGCGGCAGATCGCATCTGTACAGCATTCGACCTTGCCGAGACCAATGATGCAACGCCCGAGGCCCGTCTCGAACATCTGCGCCGGCTCCTTGTTGAACGAATCGTCGAACTGCTCAACCGCAATCCCGAGAAGCTGATGTCGATCCTCTATCGTATCGACGTCAGTGAACAGCGTGTTACTCAGATCATGGCTACGTCTTTCCCCACCGAAGTTCCGATTCACCTGGCAGATCTCATTATCGAACGTCAGCTGGCCAAGGCCCGCTCCCGGGCCGAACATCGGGATTCGACTCCGTAGGGTCACATGATAAACGTTCTTACGAACATTTCGTCCCTCGTTACCGTGCGCACCGATGGTGCTCGCGCCGTTACCGGCCCGGAAATGCAGTGCATCGGCGAGATCCGCAACGGCGCACTGGTTCACAACGGCTCCACGATTCTCTGGGTAGGCGAGGCTTCTGCCCTGCCCCCTGCCTACCTTGACGGTGCAACGGTCACCGACTGTACCGGCAAGACCGTTATGCCGGGATTTGTGGACTCGCACACGCACATGGTCTTTGCCGGCTCGCGCTCGCATGAGTTTGCGCGACGTCTGGCCGGAGCTACCTATGCCGAGATCGCTGCGGAAGGGGGCGGGATCCTCACCACCAGGAAGGCCGTACGTTCTGCAAGCGTCGATGAGCTGGCGGAAGTTGGCCGACGTCTTGTTGACTCCGCTGTGCGTCATGGCAGCACGACGATTGAGATCAAGAGCGGCTACGGCCTTGACCTTGCGAGCGAACTGCGCCTACTAGAAGCCGCTTGGCGTCTAAAGCAGGAGGGGCGGGCACATATCCATGTGACCTTCCTCGGGGCCCATGCCGTGCCCCCTGAATGGAAACATAATCCCGATGGTTACGTTGACATCGTCATCAACGAGATGCTTCCTGCCGTTGCCGAACAGGGCGTTGCCGAATTCTGCGACGTCTTTACCGACAAGGGCTTCTTCACCCGCGAACAGAGTACGCGCATCCTGCTTGCCGCACGAGAACATGGCCTAAAGCTGAAGGTCCACGCCGATGAGATCGCCCTCGTGGGCGCTTCCGAGATGGCTGCCGAGCTCGGATGCATCAGCGCCGACCATCTCGAACACACTACCGTTGAAGAGGTACGACTGCTGCGTGATGCCGGCGTTGTCTGCACGCTCCTACCCGGAACAGCATACACGCTCCGTCTGCCCTTCCCCGATGCCCGCATGATGATTGAGCAGGAGGCTATCGTTGCGCTGGCCACGGACTGCAATCCCGGCTCGTGCTTTACCGAGAACATGCAGACAATTCTGTCATTGGCCTGCATCAACATGCGCATGAGTATCGAGGAGGCCATTACCGCCGCAACCATCAATGGCGCCGCTGCCCTTGGTATCTCCCACATTACCGGCTCACTCGAAACCGGGAAACGCGCCGACGTGGTCATCTACGACGTGCCACGATATCATGATATCGTGTATCATTTTGGAACGAATCAGTGCTTTGCACAGGTGTGAGGTTTCAGGTTTCAGGTCAATCGTAACTCGTAACTGGTCATCGGTAATTCCGTAATCCCGTAACTCCGTAATTTCTTCCATGCATCTCTACAACACCCTTACCCGCAGTATCGAACCATTTTCGCCCCTTTCCGATGGAATTGTGCGCATGTATTCGTGCGGTCCAACAGTGTATGATGTGGCCCACCTGGGGAACATGCGCGCATTTGTGTTTGTGGACCTTCTGCAGCGGGCATTGCGGACGGTAGGGGGCTATAAGGTGCGCTGGGTGATGAACATCACCGATGTGGACGACAAGACGATCCGCGATAGCGCCGTGGGATCGGCCCGATGGCGCGCCCCGATGGGTGAGCAGTCCGATGACCTGCGCGCCAACCTGCGGGCATACACACTGTTCTTCGAAGAGGAGTTCAAGCGGGACCTGCAGGTGCTGGGCATTCGCATGGATCACTTCGAGGCAATGCCGAGGGCAACGGAGTACATCGACGAGATGCAGAATCTGATCCGCGAGATTGTCCGCTCCGGGTTCGGCTACGCCTCGGAAGGGTCGGTGTACTTCAATGTAGGCGCATATGCGAAATCGCATTCGTACGGACGACTCTTCACTATCGATGCAGCAAACTTCCGCGAAGGCGTGCGCATTGATGCCGACGAATACGACCGGGAATCGGTGAGCGACTTTGTACTGTGGAAGGGGCGAAAGGATAACGAACCCTACTGGGACTTCGAGATCGACGGAGAATCACTTCCCGGACGTCCGGGCTGGCACATTGAGTGCTCGGCGATGTCCAAGGAGCTTCTCCGGCTGCCCTTCGATATTCACACGGGCGGCGTTGATCTGCGGTTTCCCCATCACGAAGACGAGCTTGCGCAGTGCTGCGCAGGATACCATGTTGACGACCAAGCCCGCTTCTGGATGCACAACGAATTCCTCGAGGTCGAGGGCAAGAAGATGTCGAAGTCGCTCGGCAACTTCTATACGCTGCGCGATCTCGAAGCCATGGGCCACAACCCGCTCGACATTCGATTTGCGCTGATGCTTGGTAGCTATCGTGCCGTTCTGAACTTCACCTTCGAAAGTCTGCGCGCTGCCGCTACCGCAAGGGGGCGCACCCAGAATCTCATCTGGGACTTGATGGAAACTGCAGGTATCAACGACGCCAACGAGCTTGGCGGAGCAATGCCCGAGGACGTTGCCGCTGCCTTTGCTGACGACCTGAATGTACCGCAGGCTCTTGCTCGCACCTACGAGTACTGCGCCCGCCACGCGGATGCCCGCGCGGATGCTGCAAAGGCACGCGAGGTGCTCGGCGCGCTTCAGCGCATCAACGACGTGCTGGCCGTGTGGACCTTTACCGAGCGTCCGACCATCGACGTGCCGGCAAACATCCGCGAGCTTGCCGACCAGCGCTGGGCCGCCCGCACGTCAAAGGACTGGTCCGAGGCTGACCGTCTGCGCAACGAGCTCACGGCTCTCGGTTGGTCCATGAAAGACGGAAAGGATTCCTACACCCTCGAGCCCCTTTCCTG